>JBCCIA010000287.1:0-8176 GCA_039028475.1 Spirochaetota bacterium
ATCAAGGAAACGATCCGTTCATCTACCCATTTTCGATATTCCAAAACCTCTTCGACCGTGGGTCGAGACAAATGTCCACGCTCACCTTGAATCCAATGGGTCCCGACCCAGGAAAGAACGTTCTTCTTCAATTTATTCTTTACTTCTTTTAGATAATGAAAATCAAATTAAAAAATTTTGTGATTAGGAAGTTTTGGTGAGCAAATTTTATCAAAAAAGTAGTAGACAAAAATCTACCTTCTTTTTATGATTTCCCCAAGCTCTACGTAGCACAACATTTATTTGAAATAAGAGGTGTTTCTCACTCTAAGTGAAAAAGCTCTCAGCCCGGTTAAGCGACCAAACTGACCCCGGACTGAGAAACCACACCCAAGTGGATGCACAATCAGCTTTGTATGCTAGTACATCTAGTCAAGCCATTTGTGTACCTTTGGGTTTTCCAAAACTTTAGTAAAACCAGGAGTTCTCAAATGGAACAACAACACATCGATGATTTCGATTTAAAAGGTCTTCTCGACCGTCTCACAGTCTGTTTAGACAGAATAGCCAAACCACACAAGTATTCTAGCAAACGCCGTATCCGTTATCGCAAACTCGCCCACGCGATCATAAAGCGAATACGCTGGGAGCTGGAAGACTAGATTTTCGTTCCCCTTGGGCTTTGCTTGGGGGGAACACTGTACGCATAAATAATTCCAATCTCAAATAAGAATCAGTTCTGCTATAGTTTTTTTTGCAAAATACCTAGGCAAAGGTGTCTCTATATGTTCGGAGGCTCACTATGAGAGTATTACAAGCAATCATACAAATTTTATTTATTTCTATGCTTTTATTACAGTGTACTCATTCGGAACAAAACCCTGTGCAAGAAGAAGTAACTGAGCTAAGTGATATACAGATAATCGAATTTCTACATCGATTTGATGAACGTAAAAGGTCTGTCAAATACAAGATATTGCAAAAGATCCCTGGAAAATACGATTATACTTCTATACCCCAATTTATCCGACAGCGAGAGACCTTAAACATCTCTTTCCAAAAGTTATATACACTTCCTGAGTCAATCGGAGAACTGTCGAACTTGCAAGTCTTAGATGCCTCTGGAAACCGTCTGACAAGTATACCAAGCTCTATTGGAAAACTGAGAAAGCTAGAGATCTTAAACCTACGTGGAAACCAAATTACTTCCGTTCCTGCATCAATAGGAAAGCTAACTTACCTGCAAACGCTTAACTTACACGGCAATCGCTTACTAAAATTGCCCCCTAGCATAGGAAAATTGTCTCATTTAACCCATTTGGATCTGATTTATAACAGACTTGCATCTTTACCAAATACATTTTCATATTTATCAGCTTTGCAGCATTTGAATCTATCTTACAACCAACTCACTAAACTTCCACAATCCTTTGGCTCTCTTACACGCCTGCATACCCTGGATCTTGCGGATAACCAACTTACAGACTTGCCAGAAACACTTGGTGACCTACGAAATTTGCGAACCTTGTATTTGCAAGATAACCTACTGCAAAGTCTACCGGAGTCCATTGGAAACTTGAGTGGTTTGCAAGTGTTGCATTTATATGACAATCGCTTGCATGCCTTACCAGATTCTCTAGGTAGTTTAGTAAACCTGCAAGTATTGCATCTATACGATAACCGTTTGCTTGTACTACCTGAATCATTTGGTGGTTTATCGGATCTCATAGATTTGAGTATCTATGACAATCGGTTGACTCAACTGCCATATTCAATAGGAAATTTACAAAAACTAAAGGTATTGGACTTGTATGATAACCAACTCGCTGAATTACCCGACTCATTTGCTAATTTGCAGAGTTTAGAAAAGTTGAGTTTTTATCACAATCGCTTTACGAATCTACCAGAGTTTATAGAAAAGCTCAGTAGTTTGAAAGAACTAGACCTCTCTTACAACGAGTTTCGTACGGATGAAATTCAGAAATTAAAAAGGATTTTACCCAATTGCAAAAAAATCATTAGCTACAATTAATTGTCACATAGTCACTATATTTTTGTTCAATAATATTAAAATAGGGCTTTGTTAAGTAAAAGTTGCTTTTTTTCGTACAACATTAAAATCCTTTACAAGAAGCTATTCTTATCTATACTGGTTTGGGAAATAGCATTCACGAGCAAATATAGTCGGTATGGATAAGTTGTATAGTCCTTTAAAAGTAAGTCTCTTTCTACAATTCTTTAGCTATTTTTTGGGAGTGCCTTTAGCCGCGACAATACTGGCGATCATTATGAATTATGATCACCAATCTTTTATCTATTTTTGCATTTCTGTAGTTTTTGGTGTTTCGTGTTCTTTAGTCATCTTCCCTATACGTTATCTTTATATAAAAAAGTTACTTAACCAAGTTTTTCAACCCAGTGAAGCGACTGATTATAAAAAATTAAAGATTTCTCTTCTGAAATACCCTTATCTGGATAGTTTTTATATAGTACAAGCTACCTGGTGTATTGGTGTATCTACTTTTTGGATGTTTTACTCCTTTCTAAAGGGTCGGTTTGTTGCAGATGAATGGCCGATGCTTGCAGTCTATGCCGTCGTTTTTTTTATCAATAGTACGGCTCAGTTTTTTATCGCTGAATGGGTATTGGGTCAGTATTTGACCTTACCACAATTTGCAAATATCCACCTCGCTAGGGATGAGTATCCTAAGATGTCCTTATCGGTGAAAATTTTTATGACAGCTTTTTCTGTCGCCTGGTATTTCTTGTTGATTATCGTTTATGTAATGTATGCGATCTACGCTCATAAAATAGAAGTGCATATGTTAGGAATTTATTTTTTACCAGTAATTTTTATTTTAGGCACATTGTTGGCTCTTGCTTTAGCTTTTTTCTTCAGTAAGTCTATCCAAAATAGTATGTTGGTTTTACAAAATGACTTAAACAATTTGGCAAATGGAAAACTATTGATCAGTTCTCCTCTGATCAATACCGATCAGACAGGAGATATGAGTTTTTTTGTAACGGGTATCCAGAACAAGCTGTTAAAAACTATGCAACAAATACATAGGGAAGCTGCAAGTCTAGAAAATGCTTCTAAACTACTTTCTAATATGTCACAAAGCAATTTAGAAAGTATCAAAGTACAATCTGATACAACCAAACAAATATCCCAGTCTTTATCTGAAATTCATGGGATGATGAAAACTACTTCTGAGAAAAGCCAATACCAAAGACAGGCTTCCCAAGATGTCCATAGCTATTTAGCTTCTTTAGAGGATAAAATCAATCTTATCAATGGTTCCTCTGTCCAAGCGGAAGAAAGATCTGAGTCTGCAAAAAAGCAGGTTCATTCTGGCCAGTCCATAATGCGAGATACAAAAGATACAATGCAGCAGATTCGTTTGAGTACTGAAAAAATTAGCAATATCATTACAATTATCAATGATTTAGCTGACCAAATAGGTTTACTCTCGTTGAATGCAAGTATCGAGGCTGCCCGAGCAGCAGAAAAAGGAAAAGGATTTTCTGTTGTCGCCCAAGAAGTCTCTAAGTTAGGCGATACAACAAATCAAAATGCAAAAGAGGTGAGCCAGCTTGTCAAAAGCTCTTCCCAAAACGCAAAGAATGGAGAAGATTCGATTGGACTTACCGAAAAGAACTTTGTTTCTATTGGAGAAAGCGTAAGTGAATTAGATAGGGTTTTGGTAGAGATAAAAAAGATTTCTGATGAACAATTGCTATTAAAAGATAGTATCAATTCGTCTTTTGCTACCTTATTGCGTCTCTCAGAAGAAATTTCATTTGCTGCTGTGGAAGAAGAAAAAACTTTGTTTGAGGTCAATTCCTCTCTGACCTTACTTGGCAGCAAAACAGAGAATATTCATAATAGTTCGGAAGAAGCGTTTCAAGTAGCCAATCGTTTGCTGATGCAAGCTAAGAGTCTTAAAAGTGAAATCTCTAAATTTGAAATCGAATAGTGCATAGCTACTTCTGTTTATTTCTCCAGTAGCTTGCTAAAAAACTACCAATAAGAGAATGGATCAAACTCGAAACCGCTCCTGGTACAGAAACTAAAGAGTCTGCAAAATTATTTTTTCCTAGTACGACAGCTAAACCAGAATTTTGCATTCCTACTTCAATGGATATCGTACGGGATATGATTTCGTCGTTCAATAACCATTTAGAAATAATATATCCCAATACAAAACCAATGAGATGTAGGCAGACAACGGAACCGAATAAAGCAACTCCTGAATGGAGAAGGTCTTTCTTTGATGCTCCTATAATGGATGCCACAATCATGGTGATGAATACAATAGAAATAAGGGGAGAGATTTGGTTTACCTTCTTGATCCATTTAGGAAATAGGTAATTTAGCAATACCCCTAAAGAAATGGGTATGATAACAACTTGTAAGGTACCGACAAACAGTCCTATAGTATTCACTTTTACCGCTTGTCCTACAAGCAAAGACGTTAAGCTAGGGGTCATGACAACTGCAAATACTGTCGCAAATCCAGTCATTGTTACAGATAGGGCAACATTGGCTCTTGCTAGGTAAGATATTACGTTGGAAGCTGTACCTCCCGGACAAGAACCAACCAGAATGAGACCTGCAGAAAAAGCAGGTTGTAAAGAAAAAAGAGATGCTAGTACAAATGCTACTCCGGGCATGATTGTGAACTGTAAGAAAATTCCAAGCCAAATAGACTTTGGATAGAGTAGTATACGCTTAAAATCAGATATTTCAAGTGTCAAGCCCATGCCTAGCATAATGGCACCCAGACCAGTGGTTATCCAAAGACCACTAAACCATGTAAAAAGAGTGGGTCTCCAGAGGGTCAAAAGACTTGCTAACAAAAGGATATAGGGAAAGAGAGAAGTGAAACGGTATAAAAATGTCATTAGTCTTCTGGTGTCAATGGGTCGATGCGAAAAGAGTAACGTGACACATAGGGGTCCCAATATTTAATTTGTCTAATGTTTAGAGCCAACCAATCTTCTCGTTTGATTTCGCTGTTTTGCCAATTGTCTAACCAACGGGTAAAATTAAGAAATTCTATTTGCATATTGTTCAAGACAACATTGGGGTTTTGTCCAAATAAAATGTCTTCTTCTGCATCGTCTGGTACAACTAAGTTTCCTTGCAAACGTTGTCTTTCTGCTTGCATGGATATTTTGATGGAGCGGGGTAGGGAAGATGCTGGTTCATCGAATATATACCACTCGTTCTTATAGATTACATTTATTTTTGCAAGGATATCTTCTAGTGTTCTAAGATTTTCCTGTGCTAGACGAAAGGTTTGGAAAAACAATTTAGAAATTGTCGGTAAGCCTGTTATAACTGCCAATAGAAACATTACGACTTCAAAATTTCTAAATTTCCAAGCTAAAATCTCTTTTCGAGGAGCTGTTTGGGTATAGTAAACTTCCCATTGCAATTCACTCATACCTACTTTGATCAAGCGGTATACATTGACAAATCGTTTCATAGATCGGGGAGAACGAGTTAGGATAGGAGCTAATTGTAGCATAAATTCGCGCTCTTCATCATTGATGTACAACATTGGTGGATTGAGGTCAATGTCTTCTTCCTGGTTTGCTAGGTAGCTCATAGTTTTTTGCTCCTCTTTCTATAAGAATTAGATTTCAAATCTATGTTGGAAGTCAGTTTCTCTACTAAATTTTTCCTTCCAGATACGTCCATTGGATACAACCAAAAGGAAATTTGAAAAATTTTCTCTAGATAATCGTGTGGAGTTGCGCGTAGAAGGTCAACGAGACCATCACCATCTGAATCAATGGCTATTTCCCCGCTAAATAGCTCTTTGTATTCGATCTGCAAAGCCTGTGTCAACCACCTCGGATCAGCAGCTACAATTACTGTGAATAGGGGAAAAGCCAATAGTAAATGTACGGCTTCAATGATCTCTACAACGCGTTTCGTTGAGCAACGATCTAAGTCGTCGATGTACAGTACGATGCGATTGATCATGTGACTGTCATCGCCAATGTCTTCTCCTGTCTCTATACTTTTATTATAGTTCTCCATTAGATCTGATAATTTTTCAAGATCGCGACGAATTTGGGCAGGGAGGCCTAAGTATTTGCGGTAGTCATCACTGGCTGCTCTTGACTGTATATAGTTAGAGAGAAGTCTATTGTTTTGATTTTGTCTTGCCTGTTGTTTGGCATCGATGATTTTTGTATGAATGCTCTGCAATTCTTGTTCTAATTCGCGCTTTTCTAACTCTATCTTATGCTTCTCTGCTTCTAAAGTTTGTTGTTCTTGTTGCATCTCTTGTTTTTGCTTTTCGAATGTTTCTTTGAGAATTTGTTCTTCTGCTTCAGCATTTTTATCTAATTCCATGACTTTAGGGGATAATTGCTTTGCTTTATTCCATATAGAAGATAGAGTTGCGAAGTTCCTTTTTGCAAAAGCAACTAATGCTCCGTTCCCTAAGACGAAGGAAAGCAGTAATGAGATTTTTTGGTTTAACCACGATATAGCGATATTCTTAGCTTTTAGGTAATAAGGTAGAGCGATAGGACCCGCTAGTATACAAAGGAACAGGAAAGAGAATAGCAATACTTTTCTACGGTTTTTTTGCCAAAGTTGTGACCAGTTTTCTTTGGAAAAGATTAGCGATACAAGGCTTTCATTTCTTTTGGGGTCGCCTAAGGCATGTGCTAAAAAGTCTAATGTCTTTTCTGCATCTTTCTGTTTTATATCTAAGCCAAGTCTTTGCAAACTTTCTTGGAAACCTTTGATCTCTTGGATTCTTGCAAGAGCTTCCTCAGATACCAAATTTTTTATCTTTTTTTTCCATAAGTTTTGTAGGCTTTGTCTTTCAAAGTCTTCGTTGGCGAATTCTTCTTCATTGGCACGGATGCGCTTTTGTTTCTCTTTGATCTCTTGTTCTTTTTCAAATAGAGCAGTATTTTTCTCGCTTTTTAGCTCTTCTAGCTTTTTGCTTTCTTCTTGCCACTGTTTTAAGTTTTCATCAATTTCTAAGAGTAATTTGTCTCGTCTTTGCAATGTTTCTGATTTCTCTTCAGAATCGTAGATTTTTAGGTTGTTGAATATATGTTCAATCATGCTCGCCCAAAGATTGCCTTCCGCATAATGCCAAGCGTTAAATTTTATCTGAGCGATCCTACTATAGTAAGAATATTCTTTTTGCCCTTGTCCAGATTCTTCCATGGAAAGTCTTACTTTTTTCGATAGAATACTAATTCGTTCCATTAATTTTGCAATGAAGAATGATTTTCCAGAACCCGAATACCCAAACAAACCAATAGCGAGAGGGGGTTCTAATTTTTTTGCTGAAAGTAATTTGGCGAAAGAGTCTACGTTACTAGATATTCCTAATTCATCTACACCGAAATGTCCATCTGGTTCAAAGCCGGCATAAGCCCCCTTAGGTCGACCCTCTACTCCTCCGTTTTGGATTAAAAAATTTGCGATGGTCTGGTGTCTATGGTGAGAGGCTAAACTGAGTGCTGTCCAACCATTTTTGTCTCTAATATTAATGTCAGCACCCAATTCTAGTAGATATCGTACAATTGCAATATTTCCTGACTTGGTTGCAAACATCAATGTAGAGATTCCTCGGTTGTTTACCTCGTTGATATTTTCTGTTAATTTTGCTAGTTGTTTTACAATACTCAGATAGCCTTCTTCTGCGGAATACATTAGAGCTGTTTTTCCCTCTTTGGTACGAATGTGGGAAGAGGCTTCTGCTTGTAGAAGTATCTCGTTCCCTGTTCGGGTGATGGGACCCTACGTAAGCTCTCCAGCAAAGAGTGGCAACAGTGGAATGTCAAACACCATTTGACATTGCACAAACTACAACTGCGCCTTCTGACCCGGAGTCTGGAGTTGGTGAAGAAAGGGGGCCGGGTTGTCTATTCTACTTGCTCCTTGGATCCCATTGAGAATGAGGCCGTCGTCGCAAGTGCCATTGCACGACTTGGAGGGCCCAGTGTGTATCGGGTTGTAGCCCCGCCAGAATATCTAGAGACTGGAGCGACGAAGCCATTTCAATTCTCACCAGGAGCCACCAGATGGGTGGTCCCCCATCCCAAGTTCAAGAAAGACAATGCAGTGGTCTTCAAACGGCACGATGAAGTCCCAGCTAATTTAAGAAAGAAGGACCTCCTAGCATCAATGTTTCCTCCGGCTAGCAAGTTG
>JBCCIA010000288.1:0-8166 GCA_039028475.1 Spirochaetota bacterium
AGTAACAATCGGATGTTTGACGGTAGGGGCTGCTAAAGGGAGGAGCACGAAATATAATTTAGTACTGTAAAATTTGTCTGTATTTAAAGTTTTCTCCTACCTTTTCAAAAAAACTCTCCTTCTGCATCCAAACGGATGACTTTGTAAGATAACTGAGGCATACTAGAGCTATGAACCGAAAGCAATTTTTATACAAAGCCTCTTTATTCTTGGGAAGTCTATTGGCTACAGCCTGTCAGACACCTTTCTTAACCGCACCACGACCACGCAGACAGGATTGCCAGGAACGGATCTTAGTCTTGGGTGGAGGAATGTCCGGTATAACAGCTGCACGGTATCTGTACCAGCAAGGCTACGATGTACTCGTTTTGGAAGGTAGACAGCGTTTAGGTGGACGTATCCATACAGATTTTACAATGGGTATGCCTGTAGATTTGGGTGCGGCGTGGATGCATGGTATCATCCGCAATCCAGTAGCACACATTGTGGATGACTGGGGCAAAAAGAAGCTCTACACTAATTTTGATAACCTCAGTATGTACTATACAAATGGGAATGAGCTAACAGAGGAAGAGTTGGAGACAGCCCTAGGCAAGCAATATGAGCTTATGAATGCTATGGTGAAGTATGTTAGAGACGGACATCCTGATATAAGTGTTTGGGATTTTTTCCAAAAAGTATCACGGGAAAAAAAGTGGGATAACAATCCTCTCTATGCTTGGGGCTTGCGAGCAACTGTTGCCAGTGAATTTGGTGCTTCTTTACAAGAGATTTCCTTACATTCGCTCCTTCTAGATGGAGAAGATGGCTTAAGCGGTGGCGATCATCTACCAGAAGGTGGCTACCAACCCGTTGTGGAACATATGGCTCAGGGCTTGCAGATCCAATACGGTGCAATTGCTAAGGAAATCCATTGGGGAAAGCAGGGTATACAAGTCAAATGTGAAGGCAACAGGAATTTCAAGGCGGATCGTCTCATTTGTACCGTTCCACTTGGTGTACTAAAAGCTAAGAGCATCCGTTTTTCTCCCGTTTTACCTGTGGATAAGCAAAGAGCTATCAAAAGGTTGGGAATGGGGCATTTCAATAAAGTTGTCTTGCAATACGATAAAGTATTTTGGCCGGATGATATTGACATTATCAGTTTGGTCGATTTACAAGCAGAGCCGATTAACTACGTGAATATGGCGATGTATGGTGGACATCCTGTATTGGTTGGTATGGTAGGGCAGATGCCAGATAGTAAGATCAGTGATGAGGAAATTGTTTCTATCCAGGCAAAAAAAATACAAAAAATTTTTCAAAGTAAGCAGGAGCCGGTTAAGGGCATAGTAACCCGCTGGGGGGACAATCCCTTTTCTAGGGGAAGTTATTCATACATTCCCGTAGGGACAAAGGTCCGTGAGAGGCAAGTTTTGGCAAAGCCTTTAGCGGAGCGTTTGTTTTTTGCAGGAGAGGCTACAGAAAGTAGCTATCCTTCTACCGTTCACGGGGCTTTTTATAGTGGGTTGCGAGAGGCGAAGCGGTTGGTAAATTCTATATGCCAGAGGTGAACTATGAAACGCTTTTATTGCATCGTATTACTGTTCTTCTTGCTATGGCAAGCTCCTATACAAGCAGAGGAGGAACATTGGACGGAGCCTAGCTTGTCAGCGAATGCCTTGCTTTTTTTGGGGCTTGTTGCCTTTGATGCGTCGTATTCACAAAATAAAGTATGGTTGGAAAATGGCATAACTAGCAATGGCTTCGTTTCTCCCGATTTTTACCAAGGCGAATTGATGTACTTTACTAATTATACACCAAGGATGCTAACTTTTGGTTTTTCTGTGGGAGTCGATTATTTAGAATATTTGGATGACGTTCGCAACCAGTTTACAGGCCAATTGCAAACCCAGCGGTTTCGTTTTGCGGGACCGGCAAGCGAGGTCAGCTTGGGTTGGGAAAACTCTTCTTTGTCATTGCAAACGTTTGCTCGTTACGGTGTATACGGGGGCTCCGGTGGTGTTCGTCTCAATTGGACAGTTCCTCTATCTAGGAGTTGGATAATGGATACAAATTTAGAGTTCTCCTCAGCTCCAGGTACATTTGGAGATCAAGTCAATGGGTACACTGCTTTTTTGTATCCATTGGATGCTGTTTCAAGCCTAGGAATAGCTCTTTTTTTTGGTGGTACAGAAGTAGGTGCAAGTGTGGGTTATACTGTGAGCTTTGCGTATTGAGAGATTAGGCTTATCTTGCTGTAAAAAAGCCTGAAACTTCGGTGAAAACAGTTGCCAGATTGACTGGGTTTGGATAAGCTAAAGCACGTATGAAGAAAATTTATAAGGTTCTTATAGTTGAGGACGATATGCCTACGGCCAGGATTGTCCAGCATACCCTTGCCCGCTATAATTTCTGGGTGAAGCATGTTGAGAATGGTCGGTTTGCTCTGAATGAACTAAAAATCCATAGTTATGATTTGATTTTGTGTGATATTCTCATGCCGGTCATGGATGGACAAACCTTTCTCAAAGAAGCTACTCCACATTTGCGTTCTGCACAGGTGGCCATGCTCACTGGCCTCAGTGATAAACAAAGTGTAGTAGAGGCCGTTGCAAATAAGGCCAGTATGTACATTTTGAAGCCTATCACGCCTAGTGAATTATTCCAAAAGGTAAAAGAAATCCTCTCTTTGGGAGAAGGTGACATTGTGGATAAAGGGCAAAGTCCAATCCAAGTGCAAGTGGATGGTGAAATCGAGAACACTGTAATCTATACCAAAGGAGTTCCCAACGGGGCGTTTGTAGAAGAGTTTTTGGTTGCTGTTTCCGAAGATTTGCCCTCTTTGTCATCTTTACCTGTACTCACAATGGATGTAGAAGAGTCTTTTTACTATTATGAGAATTCTTTGGAGTTATTAGACAAACTGGTCTGGGAAATGCGTACAAATCGGCATTTTAAAGCTAAGATTTGTTTCCAAGGTTCGTACTTCCATTGGATCAACCGACAAGACATCACTGGGCTTATCAACCTTGCCGCTACAAAAATTACTTTTCCCAAGAAAGACGATGAAGAGAGTCATGCAACCTGAGAAATTACATTTGGAAATAGACCTCGAACTAGAACCTTTGATCCCTGGTTACTTTCTGGATATTGAGGCATACATCACCGAGATCGAAACGAATTTGCAAACCGGTGGCTCTGTGGAGAAAATTCGTATGGTAGGCCATAAGATGAAGGGGAGTGGTGCTTCCTATGGCTTTTTGTTTGTCAGTGATTGTGGACACGCGGTGGAAGCTAACGCAACGAATAGGCAAAAAATTTCTCATCTCTTGCAGGAGCTACGCAAAGACCTACAAAGGGTTGAAATCCATTATATTTGAAACACCGCTTATTGGCATTCCTGTCCAAAAAACCTCTAGCGTTTCTTTTGTGGAAAGCAGAAGTTTCCTGCTAATTTCTCTTTATCTAATTACCTAGTCGCTCAGAATGGTATTTGCGTTTTCCGGTAAAAGCAACTGGTATGAACTCTATGGTACATTTCTTGCTTGTTTTAGGTAAGTAGTATACAGCAAAGTGATTTGTATATAAAATACACAAAGTTCTGCTGTGTTTTTCAGCAAAACAGGTATTTTCTTTCAAAGAGGATCTACCAGAAGAGAAAATTTTTTATAAATGAATACTATTAGGAGACGTAAATTAATTTCTTATAATTAATCAAGGAACAAACATATGGCAAGACATAAATTAGAATATATCTGGTTAGACGGTTACAAACCTACCCAAAGTCTGAGAAGTAAAACTAAAATTGTAGATGATTTCGGCGGAAAATTGGAAGATTGTGATGAATGGAGTTTTGATGGTTCATCCACAGAGCAAGCGGAAGGAGGCAGCTCTGACTGTCTTTTGAAGCCAGTTGCCCTTTACCCTGATCCAGGTAGGAAAGATGCTTTTCTAGTAATGTGTGAAGTGTTGAACCCTGATGGTTCTGCACATGTATCAAACGGTCGTGCTACAATCGAAGATGATGACAATGACTTCTGGTTTGGTTTTGAGCAAGAGTATACCTTGATTGATCTAGATACAAACTTACCACTTGGTTTCCCTGCAAATGGTTATCCTGGACCACAAGGGCCTTACTACTGCTCTGTAGGTGCGACAAATGCAGTTGGCAGACAAATCATTGAAGAGCACTTAGATGAGTGTATCGATGCTGGTCTTAACATTGAAGGTATCAATGCTGAAGTAATGATGGGACAGTGGGAATACCAAATTTTCTCTAAAGGTGCTGCGGATGCTGGAGACCAAATTTGGGCATCTCGTTATCTATTGGAAAGAATTGGTGAAAGATACAATGTCAAAATCGATTGGAGTCCAAAACCAGTTAAGGGTGACTGGAATGGTTCTGGAATGCACGCAAACTTTTCCAATACTACCTTGCGTGAGTGTGGCGATAAAGCTACTTATGAAAAAATCTGTGAAGCTTTCCGTCCTGTAGCAGCAGAGCATATCGCTGTATATGGTGCTGACAACGATCAAAGATTGACTGGTGCGCATGAAACCCAAAGCATCGACCAATTTAGCTATGGTGTGAGTGATAGAGGTGCTTCGATCCGTATTCCTATTGCGACTGCAAACAGTGGTTGGAAAGGCTGGTTAGAAGACAGACGTCCTGCTAGTAACGCAGACCCTTATAAAGTTGCAGCTCGTATCATCAAAACTGTAAAAACTGCTCTATAATTAGAAAACCCTAATTTAGATACTATGACTCCCAAAAAGTAGCTGCTTTTTGGGGGTTTTTTGCTCTCCCATTACAAACCAAAGTTCTACCTGGCTAATCTACCTTTATTTTTTGTAAGCAAATTTGGTTGGTGTTTTACTATATTATCATCCATTCGTACTATATTGTATATTTTTTATGCATAGATAGGATAAATTTGTTTGCTCTTTTTCTTTCAGAGTTGGTGCAATACGTTAAAAAAATAGCGATCAAAACAAAAAAATTTGTTTGAACTATTTTGAAAGATATTGGATTCATGCAATATGCTTAAAATTCAATATAAAACATACAAAAACCTTAATTTGTTCCGCTATAGTATTTATATCTTGATTATACTACAACTTCTTGTTTTTACCAGGGATTTTGACTATTATACCTCATTTATGACTATTATTACTTTTTTGTTTTCAGGAGTAAGTATGGGACTGATCTTCTGGAATAAAAAAAATAGTCGCTATGCACCAGAACAGGAGTTGTATTTGCATTTTGCAATTGACACGGCTTTTTGGGTGTGTTTTTGGCTGGCAAACCTGAAAGTTTCCCTACCTGTTTTTATAAATTTCTTTTCTTTCTTACCACTTGTGTATATATTCCAAGGTACAAAAGGGACATTGTTTACAAAAGAACCCCTCGAAGATAAAACCCAGCAGGATAAAAAGAAAATACTCGAACAGGCAGACTTTATACTAGCCCTGCAAGAAAAAATCGAAACTTTAGAAGAGTTGAACCAGCAAATCCGTGAGGAATCGCATGTGAACAAACAGAAAGTCACAAGGGCAACCAAACAGTACTCTAACCTGCAATCCTACTGCCTTGCCTACAGTGACGATGCAGAAGAATTGCGCAATAAGATTAAGACCCAGAATATGGGGATTCGGCAATTGAATTCTCGTTCCAAAAAGTTTAGCAAATCTTTGCAAGAAATCAACCAATACTCACACGAAATGATGCAGTTTTCTATCAAAAACCAGGAAGGAATGGAAAAAATTCGTGCTTCTGTAGGAAAGAATGGCTACTATTTGAAAGATATCGCGAGTTCTTTCAAACAGGTAGATGAAATCAATCATATCATGCGAGAAATTGCTGACAAAACAAACCTATTGTCTTTAAATGCTTCGATTGAAGCCGCGAGAGCTGGTGTTTATGGAAAAGGTTTTGGTGTTGTCGCTAGAGAGGTTAGCAAACTCGCCGAATATACAGCAAACAATGCGAAAGATATATCGAACATTGTAAACCATTCCTCCAAATTTGTTTCAGAAGCAGAAAAGGTTAGCGAGGAAACCTCGGAGTTGATGGAATTGCAAAAACAGCATACAGATGAAATTAGCAAAGAGATTGGCAAGGTTGTAGACCTATTGGATGGGCAGAATGAAATCATTGAAATGTTTATCAATGAAACTACCGAGCTTAGGCAGATTTCTAAGCTTATCTTTGAAGATTCTAAGGAGCAACTCAAAGACCTACGTTCCGCAACAAATTCTTTTGCAGCAGTTCCTATACTCGAAGAGACAACCTCTGCTTAGTTGTTTTGTTTTTAAAAAGAAAAGCTGCCTGAGAAAAGGACTTTTTGTTCATCAAAGGCTTTGTACCTGTTTTCCTCTTCGTCCAGAACCCAGCGTCGCCAATTTTGTAAGCGTATAGAGAGAAATCCTAAGTTTAAAGCGGCTTCTACCACTCCTTGCGAACGGTCGTCGACTTTGAAGGCTTCACTGCCTTTTTCAAAACCTTTTTTAGCATAGAAACCAGATAGGAGCAAACGTCCCAGGGGGATGTAAGCCCCGACAAATACGCTTCCATAAGCTGGAATCTCTTGCTCTGTGTTGCTTGTGACAAAATACTCGACCCAAAATGGACGTTTCTGGGTGACACCATCGTACTTCTCATAGACAACTTCAAAGCCTATTTTGTAGATGTTGAGGATCAATGTGTGGTACTGGCCCTTGCGCTTGGAACGGAACGGTTCCAAGTTGCTCATATATTCATATTTTGTGCGTGGCAGTCCGGTTTCGACGTCGTACTGGTAGCGTTCGATTTCATAAAAACTATCAAAGTATACTGGTAGGTAGGTAGAGGTCATTCTTCGGTATTCTGGTTGCAAAGTGAGGTTGATCTTTTTATTGCCGACGCGGAGCTTTATACCGTAGTGTTCCCCTTTGGCGTTGTCGATGCGGCGGATACGGTTGAAATCTGCATAGGGTGTAATTTCGAAGAGCCTATTGCGAAAGACTTGGAACTCTATATCGGTTCCGACGACGGTTACTCGTTTGGTATTTTTTTCCATCGGGTTGTCATTTTCGTCAAAGCTTAGTGCACCGGTTGTATCAAAGTCCAGTTGGTAAGGACTGCGACCATCAACGGCAATGGTTCCGCCTATGGCAAATTTATTCCAGATAGAATCGGGATTAAAACCTCCAGGCAGGGAATAGGGGCCTGGCTTGGGGATTCTCTCGATTGGTTTTTTACTGGGAACATTTTTGACAATTTGGATGATACGTCCCTCCTCGTCGCGGTATTCTTCGATAGTTTCTTCACCGGCAGGTTCTTCGTCAGCTTCTTCAAATACCTTTTTTCTACCCGCTTCATCGATAACATTGCCTAAAGAAACCCCAGCAGGCCGTCCTGATATAAGGTAGTAGGATTTTGCTATAACGGCATAGGGACGTATATAAGCTCTACCTGCATTGACATCTCTATCGTACAAAGAATTGGAGAAACCTTGGATACCTCCGTAGTCCGTATTTACATCTACCATTGCTCCTAATTTGTACTGTTCTATACGTGGGTTGTTTACATAGCGGTTGATGATGGTACCATGCCCGATAAAACCGTTGTTCATTCGACCTACGTAGGCAGAGAAGGTAATTTCTCCAGGTTTGTAGTCGCCATAGTTGCCATACCAGATGTTATTGATGAGCTTTTGGTAGTCAGACGGGTGATCGTAGTCGATTTTACGAATTTGTCCTTCTTGCCTATCTGTTTGTAATGGTGTGTTGTCCTTTGCTAAGATATTGACAGGAGCTTGGATAGAAAACCCCCAGGTGTCCTGGAATTCCATACTCAGACCGGGGTTGATATATATGTAGAAGTCTCCATCGTATTTGTTGGCCCCCAAATCTAAGGAAAAGGAGGAACCATCTGTTTTGAGGTGTTGGCCTGCCGGAACCCAGACTTGGGCGAATATAGAAGAGTGGTAAAAAAATAAGAAAAATACAATGGCATAGAGTATAGTTGAAAAACTCATAATAATATAGAAGACTTAATCCCAATGAAATTTCCTATTGTATAACGGGTTTTTCAAATAAATCAATGGAGTCTCGCGACTTCCATAATTGTTTCTGCTGTTTTAGATCTAAAGCACATAAGTGACGATCAATAAGACCATAAGCCACTTTTTCCTCGCTGGCAAA
>JBCCIA010000289.1:0-8151 GCA_039028475.1 Spirochaetota bacterium
GCTTGGTTTAGGAGGCCGCAGCATAGCTCGGGTTTCCTGGTGGCCGCAGATTGAGGTAGATGATCGTTAGCAGTTTGCAGCTATGTTTTCGGCTTTGGTTTATTTGGGTAATCCTTTTTTTGTTTTTCTTCGGATAACACGGTGTCTGTATCTTCCGCTTGTAATTGTGGTTTGGAAAGGGCAAGGAGGAATTTACTGATGGCAAGTTTGGGGTCTAGGTAGATCATACGTACAGTATAAACTGCGTATGGACAAATTGGCTCTAAAAGGCAAAATAAATAAAAGGGGTCTCATTATCATTGGTATATAAGGCAAATACAAGGACGAGGAGGGTGTAGGAGGCAAACTCAACTCGCTTCGAAATTTGCCAGGTCTTTTTAGCTTCAAAGATCTTATAGCCTAGGTAGTGCCCGATGATTGTAATTCCTGTCAAAATAAGAAAGCGGTTGTACATAAAGACTCTGAGCCCTTTTTTTTCAAAGGAGAGCATTTGTTTTATCATTACTATTTCCATATCGACACTAGTTGCACGGAACCAGGAGCAGATAAACGTGATAAGGAGAAAGGTAAACACGATCTTACACAAACGAATAACTTTGGAAGTGTCTGGTTGCCAGCTCGGAAAGAGTTTTGTTCTCGCCTCAACAATCCAGGATTCGATAATGATGACAAAGCCTTGGATGGCACCCCAGATGACAAAAGTCCACGCGGCTCCGTGCCAAATCCCTGCCAGTAGCATAGTAAACCAGATATTGAATTTATGTCGGAAATAGCTAACTCGGCTGCCACCTAGTGGAATATAGACATAATCGCGAATCCATATCGAGAGAGACATGTGCCAACGCATACCCCAGAATTCAGTAACGCTTTTGGCTAAATAGGGCAGGCGAAAGTTTTCTGGTAGCTTATAGCCTAGCAGCAGAGCTGAACCATAGGCCATATCACTATAACCACTGAAGTCTCCATAGATCTGAATGACAAATAAAATCGCACCCACCCAGCAAGCATCGGCTCCATAGTCCCAGGGGCATTTGAAAACCATATCGACAATGGGAGCGGCGTTATCGGCGATGAGTACCTTCTTGAAATAGCCTAGCATAAAAAAGCGAATCGCAATGCGAAAGGGAACGTCTTCGAAGCGAATTTTTTCAGCCAGTTGGGGTAGAAAGGTTTTGGCAGTTACGATAGGACCAGCCACCAGTTGTGGAAAAAAAGACACGAACAGGGCAAAGCGGACAAAGTCCTTTTCGTAGGGTATAACACCACGGTAGACATCGATGGTATAGCTCAGGGACTGGAAGGTAAAAAAGGAAATCCCTACCGGCAGAATGATGTGCACCAAAGGAAAGCTGTAAGAGAGTCCAGCGCTTTTGAACAATGCATTGGCATTGCTGGTCAAGAAGGTATAGTATTTGAAAAACCCAAGGATAAAGACTAGGTTGAGTAGAATGCTGGCGAGTAGGTAGCTCTTTTTCTGTTTTTGTGATTCTGTTTTGCTAATGGCAATGCCGAGTGCGTAGTCAATGATGGTAGAGAGAAAAATAAGAGCACCAAAACGGTAGTCCCAGCTCATATAGAAGAAGTAGCTGGCAAAAAGCAGGAAGTAGTGTGCGGCGCGGGTTTCTTTGTTTTCTTCTGGAAAAAGCAGTGGGTTGATGTACCAGCGGTAGATAAAGACTACAGCAAAGAAAACAAAGAATTCAAAACTAGAGAAGATCAAGCTATTGCGGACTTCCTACTCTTTCTTTTCCCAGCGGATCGAGCCTCCAAGCTTCCATAGCTTGTCTTTGTATTCCACAGAGCGGTAGTTTCCATCAGTAGCCTTGTAGGTCATGTCTTTTACAGTATCACCATTTCTATCTTTATGAAAGCTAACGCTGATCATTTCTTCAAAGTCCTTGGGAAGGTCTAAGGTTTGATCTCCTAAACCTACACGTGAAAGGCTCCTACCACAGTTGAAGGTATTTAAAACTAGTATTAGGCATAGGCAAGTCATAAAACCTAATAAAAAATCTTTATTCTTAAAATTCCGAATCATATCTACTCCTTTTAGGTGAATTGTCAGGAATACAATCATTGCTCCTCCAGTGAGATAGAGAGTCAACTAAAATAGTGAATGGTGGTAGTTGTAGTGAGTCTGCAAATGGTGAGAAAGAATGGTAGACAGGATATACCTCTATCCCATCCCAATGTGAATATGAAAGCAAAAATCAGGGCTTTGTTTGCCGGTTCTGAATGGAAGATATTTGTCGTTTTCTCCTTAATCATTCTGAATACTTTATTTGCCTACCGTCTGGTATTTTATGCGATTTACTCCTACCGTAGCATGAATTCCTCTTTTTTTTTAGTCGCCAAGGCTTTCCTTTTAGGTTTACGCTTTGATTTGGCTACTACAGGGATTTTGCTTGGCCCTTTATTTTTTCTGGCGAACCTATGGTTTGCCAACCGCTGGCGTATCTATTCTGCTCTCTGGGGCTTAACTGCTATTTTCTTATATTTTTGGATGTTTGCTATTTTAATCTCTGATTTGGTCTACTACGAAAATGCCGGCAAGCACATTGGCTATGAAGCCTTTGTATTTTTGACCGATTTGGATGTCATTTTTCGCTCTGCTTGGGAAAAGAACCCTTTCCCTTTGGTACTTGGATTCGCTGCAATTTTTTTGCTTTTGCCGTATTTGTTTTACCTGTACTGGCGGAAGAATCCTTACCAGCATGAAAAAGGGATTAGTCTAAGTACCCGCTGTTTGCGTATATTATTTGCTGTTGTCATTTCTATTATTTTAGTGCGTGGCGGTGTGCAGGAGGTGCCTTTGCGGGCGAGTTATGCAATCATCTCGAATGATACCTTTATCAATAACCTCAGTTTGAATGGAGCCTACACCGCGTTGATGGATATGAAGGGGCATTCCATTCCCAAGAGTGAAAAAATGCCTTTGCGACAAGCAGTAGAGATTTTTCGTGAGAAAGCAGCTTATCCAGGAAGCGAGTTTATCAGTGAAAAGTATCCACTCCTTAGAAAAACGCAAGCGGCAGCAGAAGCAAAAGAGCTGCCAAATATCGTGCTTATCCTGTTAGAAAACTGGACAGGTAAGTTTGTCTCACCGATCACCGATGGCAAGGTGGATGGCAAAGTGGTAGCTCCACATTTCAACGCTTTGGCAAAGCAGGGCATCTTTTTTAAAAACTTCTTCGCATGTGGCGGACGCACCACAAATGGGATGATGTCCATTTATTCTGGTATTCCTGATTGGCCCGGTCTTACAGCGGTTCGTACTCCGAAAATTTTGGGTAACTTTTCTGGCCTAGGCAGTGTCATGCAGCAATTGGGCTACCAAACTCTCTTTGTCACTGGTGGGGCTTTAAAGTTTGATAACAAACATACCCTTATGCCGCATTGGGGTTTTCAAAAGGTTATGGGTCAGAAGTATCTCGCCAACCTAAATAGATACAAACTCGGTGCCTGGGGGTATGATGACGGTGATATACTCGAAGTCTTGCACCAAGAAATTGAAAAGTTGCCGCAAGACAAACCCTTCTTGGCTACGGCTTTGACCTTGACTACGCATTACCCCTATCGGGTTCCTGACAAGAAGTTTGCCATTTTTGACGAAAAGACCAAGGACTTTGAGTTTCTCAATGTCTACCACTATGCCGATTGGGCGATCCATAAGTTTGTCCAGTTGGCGCGTTCTTCCTCTTATTTTTCCAATACAATCTTTCTCTTTGTCGCCGATCACACCCACCATCGCTATTTGAACTATTACGAAGACCGCAACATTCCGTTTTTGATTTACTCCCCGCTCCTCAAACCGGAGTTGCGTACAGATGTGGCTTCGCAGTTAGATATTATGCCGACAATTTTGGGGTATACTGGGCGTGATGTGTATTTCTCTTCGATGGGGCGTGATTTAAACCGTGTCCCTAAAGAGGGTGGGCAGGCTTATTTTGCCTACGGTCCCGTCTTTGGTTGGTTGGAAAACAATGTGTTTTTTTCGCGCGGAGCACAGGGACAGGGGACTTTGGTCTTGCGTGCCAAACCACCGTATGGTTATAGTGACCTTTGTAAGAAAAATCCTATTGCTTGTAAGAAACAGTACGATGCTGCCAAAGCATATCTCAACCTGAGTTTAGATTTGGTAGAAAAAAATTTGGTGTTTCCGGTAAATAGGGAGCTGGAGCAAATCAAGCAAAGGTGAAGTATAGGAGGATACTTTATGAAATGGATAGTGATCGCATTGGGAGTTCTGTGTTTTGCAATAACAGTTTTGCTTACTGTACTTGGCGAGGTTCTGATTACGGAGTCTGCACCGTTAGGCATTGTTTCCTTTGAATTGGCACATAATAAAGATACAAGTGCAGCAATCTTAGATTCTTGGTCTATACATGCAAAAGCCATCGCAATGCTTGTGCAGGGAATGGACTTTTTGTACCTATTTGTGTATCCAGCTTTTTTCGCCCTTTGTTGTTATCTTCTAGCGAGAAAACTTGGCGGAACATGGTTTGTCATGGGCGTTAGTATTAGCTTTCTCGCGCCTTTAGCAGGAGTGCTCGATGTGGTGGAGAACTATGCATTGATCCGACAGTTGCTTTATGGTGCAAATGATAGCTTTGCTGCTCTGGCTTACTTGACAGCAATACCCAAGTTTGCGATTGTCGTTCTAGCTATAACTTATATACTTATCGCTTTATTATCATTACTGTTCAGACGGTTTCGTTCTACCTAGCGTACCGCTTTTGTTTTGCAATGACATTGTCTCAATATTCTCTTCTTTCCTCGCCATTGCAAGAGGGAGGGTAATTCACTTCTGTAACAATCAAATTTAAAAATGCTAGATCACACTGCTCTGAGTTTAAAGCGGAACCATTAGCAGCGCAACTCACTACACTTGCGAGAAAAGCGGTATTCCTGGCTTTGTTTGCTTTTACACAGGCATTGTAAGGCCCAAAGCAATTGCATAGAAGAAGACAAGCGAGTATAGCAATTCCTGTAGAACTGAAGGCTCTTGTAAAATTCTTAATAAAACCTAGGAGTAGCATACTACTATTAGAGTAGACTTCTCGTTAGAAATATACAATAAAATTTTAATTATGGAGAATTTTGGTCTTGGTATGCTGAATTCAGATCAAAACTGGAGATAAAGTTGTCTCCAGCTACTCGAACAGCAGGATTTCCTTATCTTAAAGATAGAGGAATCCTGGAGATCGAGTAAATTTTTATCTTTCTTGAGATACGTGTTAAACCTGGGCATCCATTAGTGAAATTTATTGTGTATACAATAAATTTAGTATCGAGATGCGAGACTAAAGGTTTATTCCTCCATTTCCTTCCGCAAAGCCTTGATGAGTGCATGCACTAACTTGCGGTAGCGAATGCGGCGTCTACGGGAGTAGGTTTGTGGTTTGCTGAGCCTGTCTACGCAGACTGTGAGTCTATCAAACATGCCTTTGGCATCAAAATCTTCTACTTGTTCCATAATGGTACCTCTTAGGTTGTAAATATAGATTCACCACAGGTACACAAAAGACTTGACGATAGATGTACTCGCATACAAATCTGAGAGTGCACCTTTGGTGTATGTTTCTCAGCCCGGAATGAGTTTGGTCGCTGAGACCGGGTTGAGAGCTTTTCGCATAAGTACATTTATGGCAAAAATGTACTAAGTTGATACTGATAAAGGGGAAAAAAACTGTCTACTACTTTTTTACGAAAAAGTGAAGCTATAAAAATAGATTGTTCTGAATACTAAATTCATTGACAGGGAGCGGATTTGGGTCTCACCTATATATCAGAGCGAACAAAATTCAAAAGATTGGACTTATGTTAAAGACATTAACTATAAATAATTTTCGTGGATTCCAAGATTTTAGCTTACAGAGCCTTGGAAGACTGAACCTATTGGTTGGAACCAATAATAGTGGTAAAACGTCAGTCTTGGAGGCAGCTCAATTATTATGCTCACGTAATCCTGAAACTCTCAGAGAGATGGTTAGAAATCGTGGGGAATATTTTTGGGGAGATCAAAATAGGAGAGAGTTAGACATTCGCCATCTTTTTTATGGACATGAGATGGCAATAGGAAGTGAGTTTTCCATTTCTGGTAAAGTGGATTCAGAGCATAAACTTGAATATGTCACCGCAGCAATACTTTCAGAAAACTCTGGTATGGATGGAGAAAGTGATGAAATTCACTTTAAATGGTCATATGGTACGGAACAAGAATGGAAACGTAGATTGTCATATGATGGAGGTTTGCCAGAAGAAATTCGCCAAGTAAAGTTTAAAAAAGACTTAAAGGATAATAAACCTAAGACTCAATTCGTTACTTCCTCAGCACTAACAGCGGCTCAGATGGTTGAATTGTTTGATCAAATCGTTTTAACTGCCGAAGAGCAACTTGTGTTAGAGGCACTTCAAGTTGTTGAGCCTGGAATAAGGCGCATTGCTTCGGTAAGTTCTGAAAGGTTTAGGAATTTAGAATCCAAAGAAGGTTTTGTTGTGCTACTTGCAGACAATACAAACCGTGTGCCGATTGGTAGTATGGGAGATGGTATTTGGAGAATTTTAGGGCTTACTCTATCAATTGTAGCTGCGTCAAACGGTGTTTTACTTCTGGATGAAATCGATACTGGCCTACATTTTAGCACAATGAATGACATGTGGAAGTTACTTATGACCACTGCGAGAAGACTCAATGTGCAAGTTTTTGCAACAACTCATAGCAATGATTGCTGGATGAGTTTAGCAAACGTTGCAGAAGAATTAGAAACAGAAAATGACGAGATTACAATCCAACGAATGGAACAGGGAAAGAATACAGGAATCGTATTTGATAAAGATGAAATGATTGTCGCAGCAAATAGAGGAATCGAGGTTCGCTAATCATGAAAAAGACTTATGCTAAAAAGTTGATTGTGGAAGGTGAACAGGATATGAGAGTCATTCCTGAATTGATTGAGGCCAATGGAATTCCTTGGGGTGAAAAAAAAGAAGAAGCTGTAGTTTATATACATTCATATGGCAGTGACCAATTTATTGATTCCACTTCTATTTCTGCTGAATTGAAAGCCTCTAAACTGCGTTCGTTGGGTTTACTTGTAGACGCTGATGATAATCTAGAGGATCGTTGGAAAAGTATTAAAAATGCTTGTTCAAAAAGTATTCCCAATATTCCTGAAAATCTACCTGAAACGGGATTAATACACGAGACTTCACTAGGTGTCAAATTTGGTGTTTGGATCATGCCAGATAATAAAACGAAAGGCATGTTAGAAACTTTTTTGAGTTATTTGGTTCCAGATGAAAGCGAACCACTTTGGCAATATGCAGTAGAAGCCACTCAAAATGCAAATGAGAAAGGTGCAAGTTTCAAAGATGTTCATGTCGATAAAGCAAAGATTTATACCTGGCTATCCTGGCAAAATCCTCCCGGACGCCAATTGCACAACGCCGTGATGGAAAAAATTTTAGACCCACAGCATCCTAAAGCTCAGCTATTTGTAAATTGGTTTAAGCAGTTATACGACTTATAAACATTGTGGTATAGTTTCATGATAAGGAATTTTTACTACCAGGAGGATTCGTAATGTTAGTTGGTAGGAAGAGCAAAGATCTATCTGGTTAAATCATAATAGCCTATAAAAAAAATTTGTTTCGGGCTACGCGGCTTACTTTGTTTTTTTATATAAGACTACCAAGAAACTGAAGGGGGCGCGTTCTTGTGAATCGTTAAGTTAATTTGTCATTAGAGTAGGTAAAATGGATGTTGTGAAATATCGCCGAAAAAGAAATTTATTGAGAGTGACCTTATAAATAAAAAATTAATTGAATAAAAGGTTAAAGGTGTAAAATCTATACCAAAAGCAGAGAGAAAAAAGCCAAAGAATTATTAAATAGATAAAGTAAGGAACAAAATAAGACATGAAGTATTTTGATTTTGTATTGCCAAGAGAAATGCAGATAAGTAGCCCTGATAAATTTAAAATATTTCTGCCAATGTATGAAGGTTTTAATATAATTAAAGTCCAGGTATATTTCAATTTTCTCGAAGCAATATTCTTACCAAGTTCATGCCAATATAATAATAACGATTACATTTTTGAAGTTCCTTCTCAAACAGAAATAACAGCTAATATAGGAGATGAAATATCA
>JBCCIA010000290.1:0-8129 GCA_039028475.1 Spirochaetota bacterium
CTTAGGAAACGCTGTAAAGATAAAATTCTTCTAGCCGTTGAAAATAATGTTGCTTATTTGCGATGACTTAAAATTCTTTTTTTAGATGCGAGAACTTCTTAAAAGACAATAATGATCATGAAAGATTTAACCATAGCAACGCAACGAACCGATTTAATCCCTTTTTCGCAAAACGAGGAAACGCTTTTTTTGAGCTTAAACCAAGACGAGTTTATAAGAAAATATATGTGGGACGATGAGATCATTTCCCAACAGATGTCAAAGGATATTTTAGCTCAAAACGAAAGTCTTTTTACGCAGGATAGGTATGGCATTTGGAAAATTGAGAAAAGAGATAGTAAAGAGATCATAGGTTATGTTGGTTTGTGGTATTTTTTTGCAGAAAAGCAACCCCAGCTGATATATGCTCTACTAGAAGCATTTACCGGTAGAGGCTATGCAACAGAAGTGAGCCAAGCAATCCTAGACTATACTTTTGAAAAACTAAAGTTTAACTATCTTATCGCTGCTACTGATGAACCACATATAGCTTCTCAAAAAGTAGCAGAAAGGCTTGGAATGTCTTTTCAGGAAAAACGAATCGAAAATGGGAAACCTACGCTATTTTATAAAATAACGAAAAGCAAATAATACTGTTATTTTTTTACAAAGCAAGCCTGTAAGCCAAAATGATCCGATAGATGGGCTGTGATACCACCATAAGAATACTCTTGCGTAGCAATGCGCTCGACTGCCTGCAAACGATAGGGGATCTGCTCTGCGTACAAAATGCGGTCTAATTTCATCTGCCTTCTTTCACAGTGCAGGTAGATATACTGAGTCAAAGAATTACCATCCCCATCAAAGGTAATAGGATTTTCCAAAGTATCTGAGCAATCACATAAACCAAGTTCCAATAAGTTTTTCTCATCCATTGCGTTGTGTATGTTCAGATCACCCCCAACAATAGGATAGGAAGAAAACGAAAGAGTTTGTTGTAATTGTTTTTTACGCCGTTCTGTTTGTAAATCATACGCACTGGTGTGGACAGCAAAAACATCAAGTTTTTCGGCAATGCGGACTTGTACATAGAAAGCACGATCCTCTAGGTTCAATTCGTAGGCCTTTTGGAGAGGAAGGCCTTTGCGGTACAGCACGACATTTCTACCCCAAAAATTCTCTTTTTCCTCTTCTGAGAATATACAATGGCTGAGTAGGTAGTTGTCCTGGATAAAGGGATTTTGCATCATCTCTCTAACATGTGCTCCACCTACTTCGCATAAGATAAAAATGCCAGAGCTCACTTCCTGGAATAGTTGCATTTGCTTACGAAATCTTTCCTGGTGGTCGATGCAGTAAGCCTGGCAGTAGATGCCAATTTGGTATTCTTGGAACAAAGCCACTGCTTCCTGAATAGTCCAAAGCCCTCCCTGAACGCACTGGTTCCACAATTTACCGATTGCCTCGGATAATTTTGGCTGCTTGGTAAAAGTATTATTTTTCAACTCATATAGAAACACCTGAGCAAAGGACTCCAGTGCGTCCTTTTTAGAGGCTGTTTGCAACTCAGAAAGACATTGCTCCTGTGATTGTTCTACTTTCTCGATAAGTAAACGAGTTAAACTGGGTAGCTCTTGCATAGAAGCTGGAAAGTTTTGTATTCTTTGCAACGTTTCTACTTTGACATTCTTCTTCGGTAATTGGAAAAGTATGTTATAGATACTAAGAGAAAGTTCCTCTGGTAAGCCGTCTTGTGTAACGACTGAAAAAATAGGTTTCCAATTTCCAGTAGAAGACTCGTATTGCCAAAATGGTATTTCTTTTTGTTTGATTTTCACAATTTATACCTGATCTTTTGGTTTTCTAATTTGGATACCAAGGATTTTATAAATCACCTCATCTTCTTTATCAATCTTCTTCAAGATACCACCAAGGATAGAAGTATTTTTATACTGTTTGTTAGTATTAACATTAGTATCTTTCTCTTCTTTCCACAACAAACCAGCTAACAATTTACGATTTCGGTAATCTCCCCCATCCGCCTTTTTTTCATGGAGAGCATAGTACAAAGCTCCTCCCAACCAAAACTCCTTCTTTTCTCGCTTTTTCTTATCATGAATACTAGAATAAATGGAATGCAACAGAACTGACTTCACTGATTTTTTGGGTGAACTCTTTTTGTAGTACAAAATTCCTGCTACATTGGTAAACTTCTTTTGTTTTTTCCGATCCTCTTGTTTGTAATAACCAGATGCAAATAACTTTTCTTTTTCACTTTTCACATCTTTGGAGTAGTAGAGTACGGGTAGTACATGGTATTGGATGTATTCCGGGTATTTTCGGTATTGGAAGATCCCTGCTACATTGTGAAATGCTCCCTTGATACTTTTCTTGCCATAGTACAATAGTGGTAATACCACTTTAGTTTCTTCACGTTTCTTAGGATCTTTTGATTTTTTACGCACATAGGAGTAGACTGGATTGATGGCAACAGCCTTTTTCTCATTCTCATGGTAGTAGTGAAACATAGAAGCAGTAGTCACTTTCTCATTCTTACGTGAGTGGTAGTAGAACGGTAGAGCCAAAACCTCCATATTGTGCAAATCAAAAGAATAGTTAAAAATTCCAGCAAAGCTCAAACGTACCTTGCTATTCTTTTTACTATAATAGGTAAGAAGAGCAGGAACCGCATAAGCAACATCTTTTGAATCTTTTTTGGCTCTACGAATCACAAAAGGAGAAATAAAGGTTTGCTCCACTTTACCAGAAGCGTCTACCGATTGTTTGTGGTAGTAAATAGGCAGCATGGTAGAAACAAAAGATTTTCCTACACGCTTATGGTAATATCCTAACAACCATTTCGTTTCTTTGTCTTGTTTTTTGTCTTTAGAACTATAGTAAAATGGCAAGAAGGCTCGTTTCATGAACCCTGGAACTTTCTGGTACTGCAACAATCCAGCCCAGTTGTAACTTTCCTTGCCGGGGCTTTTGCTGTGGTAATACGCAAGAGCAGGAACGAGAGTACTCGTAGTTTTCTTGCCTTGTGACACCTCTGCTTTCTGAATGTAAAGAGGATTTAGGTTTACCTTTTTCACAGTAGACTTAGTGGCAACTTGGCTGGTATAGTGGAGAGGAGAGAAGGAGAAAGTCTTAGTCACATCACCTGACTTTCTTGTCTTGCTATAATACAAACTTGCAAAAGTACTCTCCCCTTTTTGATCCTTCTGGTGGAAGTAGAAAGGTAGGAATCCTTTCTGAGTATGGTTGCCAGACGTATTCCGGTAATAACCTAAGAGCCAATCTTTTTTCACACCCTTATTTTCATCACGCGACTGGTAATAGAACGGATACAAAGCACGCTTCCAATAGCTAGGAACCTTTGTGTATTGCAATAGACCTGCCCAGTTGTAACTTTCTTTGCCAGGGCTTTTGCTATGGTAGTAGGCCAAAGCAGGAACAAGGGTACTCGCTGTTTTCTTGCCCTGTGAAACTTGTATCTTCTGAATGTAAAGAGGATTCAAAGCAAACTTCTTCACACCAGACATTGTCGCAACTTGTTTTGTATAGTGCAGAGGAGATATCGAGAATGATTTAACTGCATCCCCCTTTTTCTCTCTTTGGCTATAGAACAAGGTAGCAAAGGTACTTTCTCCGCTTGGGTCTTTTTCGTAGAAGTAAAACGGTAGAAATCCTCTCTCAATGCTATCTCTAGACTTGTTACGGTAATAGCCTAACAACCAGTCCTTAGAAACACCTTGCTTTGTATCACGAGATTGGTAATAAAACGGGTAAAACGCACGTTTCCAGTAACCAGGAACCTTTTTGTAATGCAATAGACCCGCCCAACTATAACTCTCTTTGCCATTGCCTTTAGACTGGAAGTACAGCAAAGCTGGTACCGATGTGCTTTGGATAGATGAGGAACCACGTCTCTCACTTTTTTGCACATACAGAGGAT
The DNA here is from genome assembly GCA_039028475.1 of Spirochaetota bacterium. Lineage (GTDB taxonomy): Bacteria > Spirochaetota > Leptospiria > Leptospirales > Leptospiraceae > JBCCIA01. The sequence goes on from JBCCIA010000290.1 coordinate 3,938, forward strand.
TGATAGACAATTTACTAGACTGCCCAGCTCCCCGGTTGGAAGTTTTTTGATAGTGCAGAGGTGAGAAAGAAAGTGTTTCCGAGCCATCGGCAAAAGTACGTTTCTTGCGATAATACAGGCCAGCCCATAGATTCTCCCCTGTTGCATCTTTCCAGCGTGCATAAAAGGGAACAAAACCTTGTCGCAACTTGCCAGCAGATTTCTTGCGGTAGTAGCCCAAAAGCCAATCTGTCTCTTCCTTACGATTGCTGTCGCGAGATTGGTAGTAAAATGGATAAAATGCTCGTTGCCACTTACCCAAGCCTTGCTTGTATTGCAATAGGCCAGCGATAGAATAAGCATCCCCACCTGCATCTTGCTTGTGGTAGTAGGCCAAGAGCGGTATGGCACTGGTGCTGCTTCCACTCTGTTCCTGTTTTATATACAATGGATTGAAGCTCAAGACAGACTTAACCGAACCGTTACTTGTTTCCTGGTGAAAATGCAGTGGAGAAAAGGATACAGATTTCTGCTGCGATTTGTATTTAGATTCCGAACGGTAGAATAAACCTGCGAACAGGGTTTCCCCACCTCTACTCTTGCTCTGGTAGTATAGGGGCAATGCATAGCGTGTGCGGTACTGTTTGCCAATGTCATAACCAAACAGGCCAAGCAGGTTCGCTGTTCGCGTTTTCTTACGAAAGTTCTTATTGTAAAAGTAAACTGGAAATAGAAAACTTTCTAACTCTTGCTGGTTCTTGTAATAGTTGAAAGCAAATGCAGTATTGATGAAGGTTTCGTTTTTAGACTTAGAGTATATCGAAAGTAAAAACGGGTATACGCTAGTCTTACTATTTTTACTGGCATCCTTATGATCGACATCCGTTTGGGAGATATACAGGGGTGAGAGTAGATACTTACGTGTTGCAGAAGCATTTTTCTTTTTTAAAGCAAAATGAACTGGACTTGCTGCAATGACACGTTCACCATTTATAGTACGTTGCCAATTTTTATAGTAACCAAACAACCAGTCCGTGCGTTGGTTTTGTGTTTGCCATTTGCCATAGAATGGTAGTAAGGCTTGGCTGGTTTGCTCCTTGCTCTTGTAGTTGTGGTACAGGAAGGCGATATTGTCGGAAGACTCTTGGGCGTTCTTCTTTTGCCAGCGTAACAGTAAAGGAGTGAATTTATAAGAAGAACCTACTCCACTTTTATTTCCTGGTTTTTCATAAGAAATTGTCAATGGATTGACAGAAACAACACGCGACTTATCGCCTTGTTTGTAAGTATAGCGTAAGTGAAGTGGGGAAACACTCCAATCTTGGTCTCCCTTACGATATGCGAAATATATGGGTGTAATCGTTCTTTTAAATGTTGGTGTCTCTTTGTGCCATATGAACGGTAGTACTCGTGTTCCATTTTCTGTTGGTGAACTATAGGTATTGATAAGAGGCCATAGAACTGTGTATTCCTGGCGTTTCTTTTTCGCGTCGTATTCGCGGATAAAACCGGAAACAAAGTAGGATTCCATATACGAGTCACCATCTTCTTGTTTGGCATACAACGGTAAGATGGGAGAATAGACTTTGTATTTGAGCTTATCAGAGACAAAGGAGAAATAGAATGGATTGGCGTGGATCTTATCTTTGGATTTGTTATCCCAGGAAATCCACATCAGCGGTAATGTTCGGAAGTGTCGTTTGTCATCAGCTTTCTCATAAGAGACTATGCCAAAGAGAGCTGTCCAGCCATAGTAGTCACGTGCCGTTGCTCGTTCTACTGTTTTGTAGCGGCTGAAGAAAATTCCTTCTTTCTCTTCTTCTTTTTTCTCTTTCTTTAAGCTACTGATGTCACTACCAAAAGCTCGTAAGTATTCTTTTTTTGGTAAGGAAATCACGTTTCTTTGGCTGAAGCTGAATATGTTGAAAGCAAAATATGTGTCAGTATCGATGTACATATCACCAGTTTGGTTGTCAATGGATATGTCTGTCAGTGGGCCTCTATTGGTTGCACGCATATAGCCAAGTAAGTTGAACTTATAATCGCGTTTCTGGTTTTTGTAAACCAGCTCGAAGGGAGAAATATCTCCTTCTGTTTTGCTGTCTTTCCATTGGTAGCGGTAGCCTAGGAAGCGTTTGAAAGTTCCCGTGCGTTTGTTTTGCGAGTGGAAGTACGGGCCTAACCAAAAGGTCTCTCTCTCCTTTTTCCAGGAATGGTAGTGTAAGAGTCCAAGTGCGGTGCCTTTGTCTGCTGAGTAGTCTTGTGGACGGAAGTAGAATGGCAGAAAGTAGAAACTCTTGTCGCGTTCGTAGTATGCCAACGGGTAAGCGTTAAAACTGTCGATCTTGCCACCTTTTTTGCCATACCAATCGAACAGGCCCAGAAAATTGCGGTGGTACTGTCCTGAGTGTCGCATCTTTTCAAAGTAGGACAAACCTAAGAGTTTTGTTCTTGTCTTGTTATTTTCCCATCGCATAGAAACAGGAAAGAGGTGCTTGGATTTTTCGCCGGTGTGTTTGTTTTCGCTCTTGTAGTATGTTCCCGCTAAGAAGACTTTTTTGCCGTTCTTATTGTAATTCACATAGGCAAGCAAAGGAACCGTTTCGTAACCATCGTGCTTGTCGGAAAAGTAGAACGGAATGATGTGGGTGTGATAGCCTTTTTTGTAATAGGCGATAGGATAAAAGTTCAATTGTTCCAAACCCCGGTTGTTATGACCGTACCAGTCGAGCAAGCCTAAGAAATTGCGGTGGTAGTAACCTTCACGAGTTTCCTTTTGGTAGTAGGATAAACCCAAGAACTTGGTCTTAGCTTTTTTGTTCTCCCACTGCAATGAAACTGGAAACATGTGTTTAGACTTTTCACCGGTGTGCTTGTTCTCGCTCTTGTAGTATGTTCCCGCTAAGAAGACCTTCTTGCCGTTCTTATTGTAGTCAACATACGCAAGTAAAGGAACTGTTTGGTAACCATCGTTTTTGTCGTAGAAGTAGAATGGAATGATATGGGTGTAGAAGTCTTTCTTGTAATATGCCAAAGGATACACATTCAACTTATTTAAGCCACGGTGCTTATGACCATACCAATCCAGTAAGCCTAAGAGATTACGATGGTAGTAACCTTCTTTGGTCATGTGCTGGAAATACGACAAACCTAAGAACTTCGTTTTACCTTTTTGATCTTCCCATTGCATGGATACGGGAAAGAGATGCTTGGACTTTTCACCGGTGTGCTTGTTTTCACTCTTGTAGTATGTTCCCGCTAAGAAGACCTTCTTGCCGTTCTTCTCATAGTCAACATACGCAAGTAAAGGAATTGTTTTGTAACCATCGTTTTTGTCGTAGAAGTAAAATGGAATGATATGAGTGTAGAAATCTTTTTTATAATATGCTAATGGATAAACATTCAACTTATTTAAGCCACGGTGCTTGTGACCATACCAATCTAGTAGACCTAAGAGATTACGATGGTAGTAACCTTCTTTAGTTATGTGTTGGTAATACGATAAGCCTAAGAACTTCGTTTTACCTTTTCTATCTTCCCATTGCATAGATACTGGAAAGAGATGCTTGGACTTTTCACCGGTGTGCTTGTTCTCGCTCTTGTAGTATGTTCCTGCTAAGAATACCTTCTTGCCATTTTTCTCATAATCCATGTAAGCGAGTAATGGAACTGTTTTATAACCATCGTTCTTATCGTAGAAATAGAAGGGAATGATATGGGTGTAAAAGTCCTTCTTGTAATACGCTAATGGATAAACATTCAGCTTATTTAGTCCACGATGCTTATGACCATACCAATCCAGTAAGCCTAAAAGATTGCGGTGGTAGTAGCCTTCCTTAGTCATATGTTGGTAATACGATAAGCCTAAGAACTTGGTTTTGCCTTTGCGATCTTCCCATTGCATAGAGACAGGAAAAAGATGTTTGGACTTCTCACCAGTGTGCTTGTTTTCACTCTTGTAGTATGTCCCAGCTAAGAAGACTTTTTTGCCGTTCTTCTCGTAGTCAACATACGCAAGTAAAGGAACTGTTTTGTAACCATCGTTTTTGTCGTAGAAGTAAAATGGAATGATATGAGTGTAGAAGTCTTTCTTGTAATATGCTAATGGATAAACATTTAGCTTATTTAGTCCACGGTGCTTATGACCATACCAATCTAACAGACCTAATAAATTACGATGGTAGTAACCTTCCTTAGTCATGTGTTGGTAATA
>JBCCIA010000291.1:0-8061 GCA_039028475.1 Spirochaetota bacterium
AGATAATGTAGAACAAGGTATTCTAACCCTAAATGAAAACTTGCGTATAAATCCAGAATACTCCCAAAAAGTACTAGAAATTTTTTCTAGAGATGATTTAACAAGTAAGAAATTCACAGACCTCTTTCCTGAAAAATATCGTAAAAAAATTAACGTTTTAATCCAACAGTTATTCCATAACAAATTTATGAATCGAAAAATGTTAGAAACGATTAACCCTATCAAAGAATTCACATTGCTAAGCAAAAATCATACAAAACATCTCGCCTTCCATTTTTCTCGTATCTACCGAATCGACAAAACGGGAAAAACAGAAAATAAAATTACGAAAGTTATGGTTGTTATTGATGATAAAACTGTAGAATATGAACTACAAAAAAAATTGGAGGCTAAAACCCAAGAGCAGAGCAATAAAGTGGAAGCTGTTTACCAAATACTTAATTTAGAACCATCTATCTTTACAAACTTCTTACGGGAAGGAACAGAAATAATTGCCTTAGTTCGAGACAAACTACTAGGAGAAAAAACACAATTCCAAGATAGCAATAAGCTGGAAGAATCTTACCGAGCAGTTCATACATTGAAGGGAAATGCGAGAGCTTTAAATCTAAATAATATTGGAAAAGTTTGTCATGAACTAGAAGACGAATTGGAGAAGTTGCGCAATAGCTCAGGAAAAGTAAGTCTGCAGCTCTACCAATTGGTGGAAAGCGGAATTGACCAGGTTGAAAAAGAACTCAATAGTGGAAGTAACTTATTTCATAAAATTCTAGGTATGAAAGAAGCCTTAGACAATAAAAGCTATTCTCCTATTTCATCCTTAGAACTTTTATTACGCAATCTGATCAAAAAAGAAAGTGAAGGACAAAATAAAAAAATAAATTTTACATTCCGCAATTTTGTAGGTGAAACTATCAGTGAAGAAACAATACAGATAATAAAAAACCCTTTATTACAAATGATTAGAAACTCTATCGCTCATGGTATAGAAGAAAAAAATATCCGAGAAAAAACTGAAAAATCCCAAATTGCAAAAATAAGCGTATCCATTCGACAAATAAACGATACATTGATCATCTGTTGTGAGGATGATGGGAAAGGCCTAGATGCCGAGTTTCTTAAATCAAAAGCGATTGAAAAAAAGTTAATAAGCAAAGATGAGAGTAGCACTTTCACCAATGATCAATGTTATGATCTCATCTTTCTTTCTGGTTTCTCAACGGCAAATAGAGTAACAGAAACATCAGGTCGTGGAGTTGGTATGGATATTATAAAACAAGAAATAAACCAAGCAGGTGGCAAAATAGATATCGAGACAGAAAAGGGAAAGTTTACTAAATTTATTATAGAAATTTAGCAATACACAACAATCGTCAATTTGCACAATTTCTATAATAAATAGTTAAATACCCAATAACTGTCTCACAATAGGAAGTGCTTGTTTTGCTAATTCAGGGTCAAAGCCACCACTCGCTGTGTTCCCTAAAACAGAAAATTCTTTCCCACTAGCTTGCTTGCCAATTCTTTCTTTATCAACATCCGAAAAAGAAGAAAATGCCCTTCGCAACAAAGGTAGGACCTCTGGGAATACGTCACTTGCCATATTAGCTAGCCAACTATCTAAAATATTCCAGATCTCTCGATTAAGAACGATTTGGATTCCTCCACCTTTCAAAAAACCTTCTAACCAAGAAGCAGTGAATGCCACATCATTACCTAGTGACAAAGCTAGAGTAAATCGTTTTTCCAGTTCATTCTTACCTATACCACCACGTTCATATAGCAAACGACAAGACTTACCTGCAATCAATCCATGCACATTCTCGCTTTCTACAATATTGGCAATTGCTTCTTTCCAAGCGATATCGTATTCTTCTTTTTGTAAAACAGCAATCGCCTTATCGGTAGATTCAATCTTTTCCAACATTTCTTCTGCGGAATCCTCATTGGCAGCATAACATGCATTGGGAAGTCCTAAAGAAATGCGAATCACAAGCCTATCCACGATTCCAGAAACAACCTGTAAGTCCGTTTTCCGTACATTTCCATAACGTGTCACATCCGTTAAGGAAGAAAGAGCCTGCATGAGCTGTAGTATATCTCCACAAGCAGACGCGAGATCATCGATTTTCTCTACTAGAATTTGAGTTGTCTTAGGCACATCTGCAGGTATACTTTGGTTGACAAGTTGTGAAACACGAGCCAGAGAGGCTTCTCCAGATGTATCAATAATATAATTACTAGCCGCATCTTCGACAGTATTTCCCCATGGAGCCATATCGATCGTTTTAATCATTAACTCTGGTTGCCATTGGATAGACCAACTCTCTTTAAATGTACCTTTTCCGGAAGTTCCCAATTGACGTCCCCAACCAATCCCCAAGAGCCGCAACCTGTGTAAGAGCTTGCTTTTATCTAAACCAGCCTTTTCGCGCAAATCTAGCTCTATGGTTTTTGCCTCAGGATCGAACTTAAGACGCAATTTTTTCTGCCATTTTTCCAGATCATACTGCAATGGAACCCGAGGTGTACCTTCGGGTACCTTTCCCATATTTTTGCCAACGACCAACTCTTTCTGGATAAGCTGCAAAGGTAACGATTCACCAAAGCAGACCACAGACTGTATAGCTTCATTTAACTCGGCAAGTCCAGGACGGCTGAGCTGGCGTAAAGTACAAAGAGCTTCTACCAAACGGACAGACTCAATGATATGCGCAACAGAAACATCCATATTTTCTTTGCGAAAAGCGCGTGCTACTTTGGCCATCCAAAACTCTGTGATATTTTCCTTATATTTCCACAAATGGTGGTACCAACCTGGGGACTGTACGCCAGCACCATAGCCACTAGTAAATGTCAGTCGCTCAAAAGTCCAAGGTACCCAAGTGACTTCGACTTTTTTAACCGAAGGGAGCTTTTTTAATCGTTGCTTATCTTCCTTCTCACGGGTCTGCAAACCGTCTTGTAGTGCAGGTGCATGCCAAGCCCCACAAACTACAGCTATTTTTCCAAACCCTTCTTTTACAAATTTACGAATTGTACTACGCATATAGGCTTCTCGTAACTCGCCTTCTTCTTCTGGCTCAGCATTTTCTCGTAAGGCACGAATCGCATCTAATAAGGCAGAAAACATTTCAGTAGGGTTTTGTTTTTGTTCAAACATATACTCCCACCAAAACTCTCCATCTGAAAAACCAGCAATTTTTGCTAACGATAAAAAAGGGTCTTGGGTTTGTATAGGCTGTACTGGCTCCTCTCTAGCAGGTTCAGCTTGCAAATCTTTTTCAGACTCCTCCAACTCTTGTTTCTCTTTTGCTGCTTGGATCGCAAAACGGTGTTTTAGAGGCAAATCCATAAAATGTACTGGAATTTTTTTCTGTTGGGCATAACGAACCGCCTGCCATTCCGGTGAAAATTCCGCAAAAGGATAAAACACTGCTTTCTGGGGGTCATCAGGCATATATGCCAATAGTGCAACCGGAGGCTTCATTTTACGATCTGCAACAAATGATAGTGCAGATTCTGCATCTGGTGGCCCTTCTACTAGCAAAACGTCGGGTCGCATTTTCTTCAAAGCTGCTAACAATGACTTGCTAGAACCAGGTCCATGATGCCTAATTCCATAGATTTCTACTGACATTACAAAACTTCTTTACAAGACCGGTATATGTCTTTCCAACCATTCCTCTTCTTGACAACTGTTTCTAAGTATTCATTCCATACGATTTTATCTTGCACAGGGTCTTGCACAACTGCTCCCAAAATTCCAGCAGCTAAATCTTTAGCCTGCAATTTTCCATCTCCAAAATGACCAGAGAGAGCCATACCACTATTGACCACTGAGATTGTTTCCGCCGTACTCATAGTTCCTGAAGGAGATTTAATCTTTGTCTTACCATCCTCGGTAACACCGGAACGCAACTCTCTAAAAATAGTCACAATACGTTTGATCTCTTCCAAAGGGGGAATTTCTGCTGGTAACTCCAAGGCTTTCCCAATACTAGAAACTCGCGAAATAACAATTTCTGTTTCTTCTTCTAAGCTATCAGGCACTGGCAAAATTACTGTATTAAACCTACGTTTCAAAGCACCAGATAAATCATTGACACCCTTATCTCGATTGTTAGCAGTAGCGATAACATTAAATCCTTTCACTGCTTGGATTTCTATACTCAACTCAGGTACAGGGAGAGTCTTTTCCGAGAGAATGGTAATCAAAGTGTCTTGCACATCTGAAGTTATCCGTGTCAATTCTTCTAACCGAGCCAAGTTACCGGTTTGCATAGCAGTCATCATGGGAGTCACGACCAAAGCCTCCTTGGAGGGTCCCTCTGCAAGTAGACGTGCATAGTTCCAACCGTAGCGAATGGCTTCCTCGCCAGTCCCTGCTGTACCTTGGATCAGTAGCTTTGAATTACCGGAAATAGCCGCAGCAATATGCTCCGAAACCCAAGATTTGGCAGTTCCAGGTAATCCATATAACAGAAGAGCCCTATCAGTAGCTAATGTAGCAACTGCAATTTCCATCAACCTACGCCTACCAATGTATTTCGGAGTAATCTGAAACTTATTTTTCAAAGTACCTCCCACCAAATAAGTAACAACTGCTTGCGGTGATAATTGCCAATTCGGTGGGCGAATGTTTTTATCTTGCTTTTTTAGTTCTTCTAGCTCTTCTTTAAATTGCTCTTCTGCGTGTTGTCTTAGTACGGACATTTTGCTTCCTTTATTTTACTTTCTCATGAAAGGCTTCTTCAATCTGTTGGCGTAGCTCTACAGCAGCATACAACTTTTGTGTCATTTCTTGGAACCCTTCTGGTTTCAACTCATTCCATTCTGCTAAAAAGCCAAAATGGATATATCCATTCAAGCCATAAAGTTCATTTTTATTATAATAATAACTCCGATAAACCCCTGCCAGTTCCTTCATCGCGTCACGAGTAAACTCCAAACTCCAAGCAAACTTACAATTTTCCAAAAAAGTCAAGAGATCTGAACGATAGCCTATCCCCTGCTTGTAAATTTTACGACGAAAGTATTCTTGCAGCTCTTCTGCTTGCATCATACCTAAAAAGTTAGAGAAATCTTCATCTCCTAAAGGAAAATTTTTACCATTTTTCATCTTCTCTTCTAATGCAGCTTTCGCCCATTCTTTATCTTGGTGGATTCTAATAGCAGCAAGAAAAGCTGGGAGATATTTCTTGTATTGTTTCTTACCAACAAAAAAATGTAGAATTTGTGAGGGTTGTAGTGCAAGTTCTTCTTGCCAATACTTAGGTGGAATAGAAGCAAAAATTTGATAGGCCCAGGCTTCATCCTGTGTTAAACCTTTTATGTCCAAATCTTTTTTAATTCCATATTGTGACAACTCATCGCTCAGGCTTTCCTGTAAATGGATCTGTAACTCGACCTGTTTGGCAATCTTCGCCAAACCCTTTTGTGGTTTTACTTGTAAATATCCTTTCGCGGCATGCCATAATCTATCAGCAAGGGAAGAGTTTGGCAACTGTAACAAAAATTCAAAGGCCTTCTGCTTTACTCTATCGCTTTTATCAGTGGATAATACTTCCAACAAAAATTCTTCATCAGCAATATTAAGTTGATCCTGCAGGCAACAAATAAATACATAGCGATTGGATGCATTCTCTCCTTTCCAAGATTCTTGTAATAAATCTAATGCTTCTTGTGGATGTGAAAAGCGGTAGGCCTTGAGAAACTCACTTCTCTCATGGGCAACACTACCTTCCCAAATTTGTAAACCATTTGTATCCTTAAAATACTGCCAATTATCTTGGAATTGACTGAGCCAAGCACCTCTGTGTCCTAAGGTTTGTTTCAATACGGAACGGATCTGCAAATTCTGCTTTCCCTTATCTAGTAATTTAGGAATAAATTCATATCGAACGGTCAAACCTTGTTGAACACACTGTTGCAAGAAAAACATGAGTACATCATCTGTTTTATCACCCAAGAGTTTGTGTAAAAGAGCAGATTGTCTTGCATCGATCTGCGTTTCCGTTTCTCTAGTGTCTTTTGTATAGTCCAGCGCATTTAACTTGGGTAAAAGTTTTCCTGATTCTTCGTATTGCCAAACCAAACCAGAGATACCAAAAAAGGCTTCTTCTGCATTGGCAGACTGTTGGCGGATCTTAGCTACATCCGCTTGTAAATCCTGTGGTATATCCAATTCATCCAAAGATGCTTTATCTGTTCCCAAGAAGGAAAAACGCAATATAGATTCCCATGTATTCATAAGACGAAATATCTCCCATCCTGCCAAACTCCTAAAGGTAGTATACTATCTCCATAACGGACACCTGCCATGCGCAAAGGGTATCCCCCACTCAATGCAAGCAACTCCCAAAAGCCCATAAAACTTTCAGCAAGTAGTACATAGCAACCATCCTTGTCCATTAGTAGCATTTGATCTTCATAGATAGCCGGAGTCATATCCTCCAAAACTAGAGGATAAGCATCTAACCAGGGAAACTTGGCTAGTCTTTTTACAAAATCTTCTCGAAATACTGTTAAATCAGAAAAAGCAGGTAGTTCTCCCTCCCACGCCGACAACCTTTCTGACTTTTTCACAATCGCCCGCAATGGCATTTGCGAAGGGTAATAAATGATTTCTCCAGAAAAAATAGTTCCAGGTACCAAACTAATATCTACGACTTGGTTGCCACGATAGAAATTAAGGATCAATGCAGAGTTGCCAGACTTTTCAGCGAACAACCAGTTTTTTTGAATGGTTAGGTCGTCTCTAACCAAGGTCTCCCGCCCCAACACAAACCAATTGTCTGCAACTACCGGCAAGGTGTAAAGTTCATCTGTTTTGGTGTTCCAACCAATTAAAGTTCGGATGTCTTCTTGGGTAGCTTGTGGAAGGGTTTCCATTCGTTGAAACCCTTCTGTAAGTAAAAATATTTGAGTAAGCTGTAATAAAGCCTGAGAACTCCAACTAGATCGTGATGGGATATCCTCTAGATTACGAACTAGAGCAGCAATGCCAGGGGCTTGCGAATCAACCATTCTAGGAGCTGTTTTTTCGCAGAATTCATAAGATTCATTTTGAAAGTTTGCCAAGCCCGTACGCAACAAATCCTGTAAACGCATACGAATATCTGCAATCCCGTCATGTACTTTTTCTTCTCGTTTCGCAATACGTTTTTCTTGCGCTTTTTTATCAACGGGCTTTTTGGGTTGTGTCTTTTTTTCTTCTTTGGTATCACGCTTAGACAACCAATCCTCTACCCAATCGGGATGCTCTTGCTCTTTGAATAAAGTGGAACTATGAGCAAATAATAAGAAAAGTCCTAAGGCATGTTTGCAAGGAAATTTACGACTGGGACAGGTACACTTAAATGCAATATTTTTTAAGTCAATCCTCGTACGATAAGGATTCTTACCACTCCCTTTACATTCTCCCCAGATAGCACGTTCACTTCTAGCAAGAAGTAGCCATTTCTTAGAATTAGCCAATCCCTTACCAGCTTTTGTGGAGGAAGCGTCAGGTGATAAGGCCAAAATTTGTTCTTCTGTCCATTGACTCATTTGCAATTTCCCGCGTTCATTTCACCAAACTCTATTCATTCTGTAAATACAGTTTTTATTTTTATTCATAAAAGAGAGATAGGAAGAAGCAAGATTTTTGCACCCAAGCATAGCTTACAGGTAAGAATAGAAAAAGACAGTTGTTAAATGAGATAAGTCGCATTTCGGGGAGAATCGAACTCCCGACACAAGTATGGCAATATTTAGTAATTTAAAATAGGATAAAATTAGGGATAAGTGATTCAGAGAAAATTGTCAATAAATTATTCACCCGGTTATTCGTATGATGATTTCATAAAAGCTTATGGATGTACGCTTACTAAAGGTTATTTCCCCTTTGAATATGTAGACTGTCTGGATAAACTAAATGACACCTCTCTTCCTAATCACGATAGCTTTTACTCAAATCTGCGTCAAGAAAACATATCTGTAGAGCAATACCATCACTGCCTAGATGTTTGGCGTCAATATCAAATGAGTACATTGCGTGATTTTCTAATCTGGTACAAT
>JBCCIA010000292.1:0-8060 GCA_039028475.1 Spirochaetota bacterium
AAGATGGTTTGACTGATGAAGAGCTTGAACGTTTCGGAATATTGCCAGGGGAATAGTTATCATTTTGACTATTCCACCAGGCTCGAATGGAGTGACTGGAAAAAAGATTGCGACCTGTATACCAATTACCACAATAGTGTAAAATGGTATACAGGTCGCAATCTTTTTTCCAGTCACTCCATTCGAGCCTGGTGGAATAGTCAAAATGATAACTATTCCCCTGGCAATATTCCGAAACGTTCAAGCTCTTCATCAGTCAAACCATCTTTAACAGCACTTGCTACTATCTTTCTAGTGTATAGAGAAGGATTACTTCCTTCTTTATTTATCAAGAATTCATATGCAACTTTAAGTGGTTCGCCTAATTCAACAACAAGCTTACGACTTATTTTCTTCTTTCCAACCAAACCAACACTTTCGGTCATTGCCACATTCACCTCCTTGTAATCTCATTGATAACACTTTAACCTTCCGATCAAATAGTGTCAATAGAAAAATATACTTTATTAGCAAAAAATGCACTTTTTATAAAAAAGATTACCTCATTTTTGCGGGGACATGCCTCATTTTTGCGGGGACATGCCCCATTTTTGCGGGGACATGCCTCATTTTTGCGGCTGATCTATAGTACCTTCTAGTACCTTTCTAGTACCTCTATATATTAATATAGACTAAAAAGTAGAAGGTAGAAAAACTATATCAAAAATAACGCTTTATTTTAGCTCTCACGAATTTCAAAAATAAAAATAGGGGTATTGTATAGGAAAAAGATAAAATCTCTCTACGTTGAGTATTTACAGCGAGAATAAAGGCTAAGAAAAAACAAAAAATTTAGTTTGAAAAAAGTTTTTTTTAACTGAAAAAAATAAAATTTTTTAGGTTATCTACTCGATATGAGATACACTAAAAGCATGGACTCTATAGATTTTCCATTTATATGTTTTGTTATCAATGTATCAATAACAGCCTACAACATACTGGACTATTACCTAAATAAATGAAGCTTCTTATTTACATATTACCGTCAATCGTATTCCAGGTTTATATTTTTTACACCAGCCCATTAGACTATTTCTTCTTTTCTCTCTTTATAACCTTGCTTGGCTTTATGACGGGATATTTCTTAAGCTATCGCTCTAGTACCTATAAATAGTATTTCTGAATTTCCCCGATATAACCTACAATAAGGCCATGAAAAAGATCATGTTCTGTATTCGTTTTGTTATAGCTTTTTTCGCTGGTCTCTACTGGAGATCGAAAGGTATAAACCCTATGGATGAAATGGTAATTGCCAGTGAAGAAACAGTGACTGAAATGATAAAATTGCAAAGAGATATTCAACAAAATAAACTATCCAAAGAGGAAATGCAAGCAAAGCGGGATAGAATAGCTAAAGGTTTTGAGAAATATGGAGAGTTTTTTGATTTAATGGAGACTCTGGATATAGATCCGTTTTACAAGAGGAAGGCTAAAGAGGCTTTATCGTATGCAAAACAAACAGAAGAAATGCTAAATACTGCACTCGTAGGATATGAACAAACCCCAGTATGATTTACTGACATTGGGTTTAGACTGATTTATTTAGCTCTCATTTAACTTTTTCCACTTATCCCAAGCGTCCTGAGTATCCAATAAAAAATTCTCTACTTCTTCTCTAATCTCTAATTCGCCTTCTAAACCGTTTTCATTCATATTTTATTCTCCTATCCACGAGATATACTGGCACATAATAAAAACAACTCTTTTCTATTTATTTCTTTCGATTATTACACTTTAGGATACTTCTATTGATTATTACACGCTGAGAGAATAAAAATCGTCCTACGCTAGTACCTTTCCCTTTCTAACTCTTCCAGGGCCTTGTGTATCTTTTTATTGATATTATACATTCCAGCCTCCAGCTCACTTATATAAGATTGAGAAACCTTTGCTCCCTTTTTTCGCAGCTCCGCAGCAAAAACCTTTTGGCTTAAATTTAAGGCTTTTCGTCTCTCTTTTAGCATTTCACCAGATAGATAGAAGTTTGTTTTATAAGGCTCCTCGTTGAAATAGTCTTTGCTTTGCCCTGCATCTAGTACCTGAGAAGCAAGATCTTTATAAGATTTTGCTGTGAATCGGTATTCAATATGATTACCAAGGATCTTGCATTCCCATTGTTGTATTTTGTGAAGAAAAAGAAGGTGAAATGATACCCTTCTGTCCGACCAGGCCGCTTTTAAGCTCTCTGGAGATATTACGGTTTCTTGATTTTGCTGCAACTTAAAAGATCCTCATAAAAAAACCTGCTATCTGTGATAGGCTATTATAAACAAAAAGGAACCATAGCATAGGATGGTAAAAGCGTAAACTTGAGTATGCCCAGGCTTCCATTTTTACGCTGCTAGATCCTCAATTACTATAACATTTCTACCACCGTTATGAGTGTTATAAATCTTAAGTAATTCTTCATGACTAAAAACCACGCACTCCCCGTTGTCATTATTCCCATACTTTCCATTTTGAAAAACACCAAAGGGATCATGAAAAATTCCATGTCCTTTAGACATTCCAACCATTACAATAAAATGACCTGCGTTTGTTAGGAAAGTTCCTGTAGAAGACAACAACGGGCATTTGTATTTTTCAAGAGTTAGAAATAAATCTTCTGGACTTGTGATCTCTATAACCTTTGCAATCTCCCGACAGCCATTGGTAGATAGTGCAAGATTTAAAGTTTCGCATATATTCTTAGATGAATTAAAACGATTTTTTCTGATGTTGGCGGTTTCAATCATCAATTTATAAACAATGCTTTCGCTGTGTTCTAATTCAAGCCATGAAAAGACCATCGTTGCCGCTGCTACGCTACATTGAGAAACGGGTTCCAATTCTCTTGTATAAGGATTTCTATTGTCCTTCTGTGAAAAGTAAGTTGGATATGGATCTAAAATCATAAAATCCCCCTTGCAAATTTTTGGTATGGTGTAAAAGACCAGCGATTCATTTCCATTATGGCTCCTTTAGACAAAGGAGTATAAACAGGTACTAGTAAAGGCTTGTTTGAAAGTAAATTTCTATTCACTTGCCTTACGGTATTCTTCTTCTTTTTCATCTACTTTCCTTAGAATTTCTTGTATATGAGATAGGATAACTTTTCTATCGATGTATTCGGTATTACTGCTATCGAGTAAGGCTTTCAGGTTTCTGACTTCTAAAAAGAAAGTCTCTCTTATTGCCTTTGCAGCTTTGAATTGCTTATCAAGTTTATCATACTGGCTTTGTGTGTCGTCATAATCCTTGAGCGATTGGTGGAGTTGCTTTTTTAGTTCCTCATTCTCTAAATGTATAGTTTGGGCTTGTTCTATTGCGTTGTCATACTTTGTATTTGCCTCAAGCAAAACGAGTTTATCACCGGATAACTTTTCATATTCTCTCTTTGAGTATTCAAGCTCTCCTTTTAAATGAATACTTGCATAAGCTAATTTTTGAATTTCATTTTGCATGGACATCTTATCTCGGCAAAGTATCTGTGCAGTATCCATCGTTACAAAGCTAGTAAGAAACTCTTTGTTAAGCCTGTGCTTATGCATTAAATCCAAGGTATTTAGCTGGAGAAGATCTGAGATCATGATTATCTCTTCTATTTTAAGAAGGGACTTTTCTGCACAAAAAGACTTTAATCTCTTTAAGGGAATTTTTGTAAGTTCCGCAAAAGATTTAAGAGTCATTTGTGAAGCTGTTATACAAGACTCAACAGTCTCCTGAAAAGACATTTTCTCTTTTGAAGCAACTAATTTAGAAGATGTCATCTTCATCGTCCTCCTCTAATTGTTCCTCATAGGTTTCCTGCTTTTCTTTTGCCAAAAACTCTTCAAAGTCGTTTTCAATTGTCTTTATCTTTTGGCTATTAGAAGCGACCTTTCTTTCTAGTACATTGACTCTATCGTGTAATATGCCGATCTCTCCGTTAGCTTCTTCGAGTTCTTGTTTTAAAAGTTCAACTGAACCTTTGCTTTTGGTTTGTTTTTTTGTTGCTGCTGTTTTCTTTTTGGTAACAGCCTTCTTTTTCGAAGTCTTTTTCTTTGCGATTTTCTTCTTGGCTGGAGATTTCTTTTTACTGACAGCTTTCTTTTTAGAAGTTTTTTTCTTAGTTACTTTCTTTTTACTAACGGCTTTCTTTTTGGTAGCCTTCTTCTTTGTTACTTTCTTCTTAGCTGTTTTCTTTTTAGAGACTTTCTTTTTGCCCATATCGTTTTCCTCTTCATCTAATAAGGATTGGTAATAACCTTCTTGGTAGTCGTCGTATTCATCCTGTGGAGAAAAATCCTTATCAAATGATTTATGCATCTGATCATTAATGCAGATCTTTCCACCCATAAGGCAATAATCTGGGACATCTTCTGTGATCGTATCATGTTCGCAGCTTCCCAGTTCCGAATAGTTTCTGTTTTCTGAACAGTCAGCGGAAACTTGATCTTTAAATTCCTCGACCGTTTCATTGAAGCTAATGACTTTTCCAGTAGCTTTGCCACCTTTATAAGTCCTTTTGGTGATAGGAGTATAACCCGTTTCTTTGCCCTGTTTGACGAAATCATTTAGTTTATCATACCTCTTTCCCATTTCATTTATTTATAACCACTATGCGAGTTTTTACACCAGTTTGGCGAAAGCTGTCCTTGCCTTTAAAAGCTCCTGCGGGAAGATCTATTATATCCGCATCATTTTCGTACAAAAACTCTCTAAATTTATCTGTCTGTTTATCGCTTCGAAAGAATGTCCCTTCGCTCATGATTGCGACAAGGCGACCCCCTGGTTTTAACAAGTCGAATGCATGTCTAACATGCTCTTGATCTTGTTTCTTCTCAAAAGGTGGGTTCATTACTACTTTATCATACAAATGGTCTGTAGAGTATCTTAAGAAGTTTCTTTCATCGAGGACATTGAAACCTTTCAGCTTTAAAAGCTTTCTTAGGTCTGAATCTATTTCAATAACGTCTAGCGTGACGCTTTTTGTTTTTGCTTCTTCTGCAATATCCCCTTTTCCTGCGGATGGTTCTAAGACTCTGTCACTTGGGTAAATGTCTGCAAGTTCAATGAGTTTATCGATAATTGGTTTAGGAGTTGGAAAAAAGCCTGCTATTTTAGATCCAATTAAGCTACGCTCTATTTCCTTTATCTCTTTTTCTTGGTGTAACTCTGGGTTGTATTCGGTTAAGTTCCAAAGAAAATTTTGTAATTCAGTTTGCTCTGGCTTTTCAAGATACGAGTATGAAATGTTATGTTTATGTTCTTCATAAAAAAACCTTTTTCCTATTTCATCTAGTACAGAGCTAATCGAAATGTTTTTTGGTACAAAGTCAGGCACTTCACCTTTATCATTGAGGTCAGCGAGTTTATTTAGTATCGCTTGAACTTTTTCTAACTGCTCCCCCTCATAATACATATTAGCCGCGATCCTTGCTCGTCTCGCTGTTGGGTTTTGTTGTGATATGGGGGGATTCTTTTTTTGTTCTATTTTTTTACTAAGGGAATCTGCCTTTTCCCTCAGCTTTTGTGAGTTAATTTTTTTTCCTGTAGCCTTACGAACTGCTGTATTTTTTCGCTTTGGTTTGGTCTGTTGTTTTGGTGTTTTTTGGGAAATATCTTTAATCGATAACTCGTTTACTTCAAACTCAAGACCAATTTTACGTAATAGATCATAATGAAAGTCTTTTGGATTTCTTGTTTTTGAAAGCCAGCACTTGGTACGATTAGAGAAGATAAAGTATAAGTAGAACTCTTGTCTTGGTTCGTGTGGGATTTTATTGTATTCTGAAAGCGGAAAGCAAACTACGATTCGTCCAAGATCATCACGGCCAATATCTGCTTTTATGACTGGTTTTGTTTCTACTTTGGGAGTAAAAGAGAATAAGTCTGGTTGGTAGGATTTGGATTTAGTAGACTCAGAACGCAAGGAAAAAGACTTTTGCGTATTGTTACTGGACTTTGTCTGTAACCTGCTTTTGATGGGATTTTTCAAAGGTTCAATTGAACCTTTGCCTAAGTGGACGACATTTTTGTCTCGTGAACCTTTTAAACCTTCTTTTGGGTCATCAGCGTAAACACTACGAGCCATTGAATAACGACCATCTGGATAGAAAAACTCTACTCCTGCTTTGCTATTAAATACCTTAGCTGCTTTGGGTTTAGAGTTATGGGAATGTTCTAAAAATACAACTTGCTTTGGCGTGCGTTTCTTTATAGTGTAGTAAACGATCAAATCATTGTTAACGATTGAACGCGAATAGTATTCCCCTCCTACAGCAAATTTATTTTGCACGACGTACAAACTCCTTTGCTTCTTTGGGAACTTTTAAGATTGTGCATTTCTTTTTGCTTTTCAAATAGAGAGTTGCTTTTTTATCCTTTCTGATTCGAATAAATTCAATATCATCTTTGTGGACAAATAGCTTTCTTTTGGGAGTCTGAAACTCAATAAGATCAATGATTGTTTTCCCTTTAAGGTCAGTATGTGTTTGGGTAGCAGGCTTTGTCACTCGCTTTGGTTTAACTGCTTCATTAAGATCTGAGATAACCATATTTTTGAAGTAATTAAGAAGTAGGCTCTCTATGTCCATTTTGGTTCTTAATGCTTTTGTCTGTTTGGGACATGACTTTGACCATCTTTTTAACGTTAAGATTCATTCTTTTTAAAGTATCAGAATTGATAAGAGATTTGATTTTTGAATTGTTTAAAACCTGGTTAACGTCATTTATGTAGTGTGTTATAGTCCCTACGGTTTTTCTGAGAATTTCTTGGTTTACTGCTATTTTGTTCTGGTTTTCTATCAAACCATCTACTCTCTCAATCAATTCCTCGTGGTTCTTGTCAATTGTATCTTGGTGGTCGATTAGTTTTTGTATTGGCTCTGGTATTGGTTGCGTATTTGGTTGTGAGTTTTGTTTTACCATTTTTTTTCTCTTTGTCTTCCGTTTTCTTTTTATCATAAGGTTTCTATTTTGCTTAGTTCTTCACTCATTGAAGAACCAGCCGGAGTAGAATTGTTATTGCCATATTTTGATACAAATAGATCTATAATTTGATCTCCCCATTTTGGAATGTTGTTGATGATTTGTTTTTGGTATTCCAATTCTATCTTTTTGAATGGGTCTTCGACCTGGCTGGCCTCTTCTATTTCTCGGTGTTTTTTCTTGATTGCTAATTCGATGTCGAGCTTTGCTAATTTCTTTTTTCGTTCTTCCTCTTCCTCCATATTTTTCTTTCTTCGCTCTTCAAGTTCTTCCTGTAATTTTTTGTAGCTATCAAATTCTTTCTGCTGAGCCTCAAGAGCATATTTGAATTCAATAAGTTCTTCGGAATCTTTTGAAGGTGTGGGGGGAGTTTGTTGTATTGTTGCCATGAGAGCTTCATTTTGTTTTTTTAGCTCGTCCACTTGCTCTTTTAGGGCTTGTATGTATAATGTCTCACTTTGGTTAGGGGCTGTAGGTTGTTGTATTTGCTGTTGGTTCTGTTGTGCAAGCAATTCATAAGGTCTTCTGATTTCTTCTACCATTGCTCTATTGCTGGCTAAAATTAACTCGATAAGCTCCCTGTTACCTACATTCCCCTCGGTTTGAATTGGATCTTGTGGCTCATCAGGTAAATCGATTTCTTCCTGTGAAGAAGGATTTCTAATTAGGGTTATACTACTTTTTTCATTATTGCCTGTTGTTATTTTGGTAGTAATCTTTTCCCACCCTGGAAACTCAATTTCAAGGTCGGAGTATCTTAATGCTTCAATGGTTCTGTAGTTATAGGAAGCTTCGGACTCACCACTTTGGAGAGTGAGTTTTATTTCAGTATCTGGATTGTTGTTGTGTAGCTTTATTACATAGCTCTTGAGATTTCCAAATGATTGTGCTGTTGACTTTTCCATATACTTTTAGCTCCAAATAACTGTTAAAACTTTCAATTCAAGTCCCATTGGCTTATGATCGGCTAGCTGTTAGCTTGCAATTGGCTAGCCAATGGCTTATTTTTGGCTAGCCGTTAGCTTATAATTGGCTAGCCAAGTCAGTAATTTTTTAACTAAATCTTTTAA
>JBCCIA010000293.1:0-7939 GCA_039028475.1 Spirochaetota bacterium
CAGCTAACTAAAAAATTGGAAACCGCAAGTACGCAGGCAGAAATCAATAAAATTAAAAAACAAATAGAAAATAAAGATATAGAAAAGGGTGTTTTGAAAACAAATGTGATTATAGAAAAAATGACAGAGAAAGCAAATTTAAATACTACTTTAAAACCTAATGCGAATCTCGAAGGTGATGAAATAAAGTTTTCCCTTGATCCCGATGCAATGAAAGCAATCGTTTTGACTGAAGTTGGAGGTTTTCCCTCTAAATATCGCAAGAATTTAGTACCTGGATATGCATATGGAGGATTCGATAATACAGGGAAAGCAATGAGTATGCGCATGGAAATGTCGAAAATGGTTGAAGCAGTAACAAGTTCTAGTACAGTGTCAGATGATTTTAAGAAAAAGATACTAGAATTTTCCAAAAGAGACAGAAAAAAGAATCCCTTATTTAATGCTTTTCAAAGAGGTGATTTTAAAACGATCAATGTTTATTTTAAAAAACTTTTGGATATCGCAGATACTGCTGAAGAGAGACGCATTATTTTTGACAATTCTTCATTTGGGGCAAGCCACATAATCGATCAATCTACAGGTCATATAGGAGAATATGATAATGCTGAACAAATGTACCATTCGATGAAGTCAGGGGGCTTACCTGAGCAGCTTTACGCGAGTTTTAAAAGAATGATAGAAACAGGTACTGTTAGAGGTTATTCTAGGTTTACAAAGAAAATTCAGAAGTTTGGTAAAAACAAAATTATTGACATCAAAGACATTGCTAGTTTGAAAAAAATGAAGTCCCAAGAAGCAAAGGACCTGTATGAGGGCTTTAAAGATTTAGCTACTTGGAATAACGGAAATACTGATCTCAAGCATTTAGAGAGATTGTTTCAAAATTATAAGAAAATTATAACAAATCAGATTAAATAATGATATTTTTTCTCAAAAGAGTATTATTGAAGGCTAGTGTTATATTAGGGATTGTGCTATTTACTAACTCAAAAAAACAAGCTGCGGAAACAACGCCCCCCTCTTACCACAACTTACAATCCTTTTATAAAGACACCAAATGTTGCCATATAAAAAAGAGATACAAAAGCAAAAATGTGATAAAGCATTTATGCGAACATGGTGTTGCTCCCATAAAAATACCTCCTGGCCACAAGATAGATATACAGGTTCATAGTGATTTTGATATTTACAACGAGAAAGGAGAATTGGTAGTAAATTTCTATCATTTCCCTATTGGAAATGCTTATCCAAGAATTCGCCATTCTACACCATATAAACCTCCATTAGGAAGAATAGAAAAACATGAAAGTTATAATAAATCCCTGACTAAAGGGACAAAAGAAAAATGGATTACCTACGAATTTCTTTCAAGTAGTTCTTATTTATATGGTCTACTTGATTGTGAGAAAAGGTGTGTTTTAGAACTCAAAAGATTGGGTTGTGAACATCTAGATGATGAACATTATAAATGGGGTCCTGATATGGGTAGGGGACTTTCATTTACCATGAAAGCAGAATATGAGGCATGGTTTCTTAAAGAAGTCCATGTTATTATGAACCCTTGGACATTGTCTAGAAAAACAGTTTTCTTTAATCCAGGGAAAGAGGTTCGCTATTGGCGTTGTATTACTCCCGTTGGACATGCAAAGGCAGATACCTGCTTGGCAAAGTTGGAACAAGAAAAATATCCTGGAGGAAGCACAACTGGGTTTATCAATAGTGATTATTTTCAAAGTAAATATAAGCTAATCGATTATCATGGGTATCCATTAGGCGAAAAAGAAATCATTTGGATATTGAAAGAGACAAACCTGCATAGAGTCCATATAGAACAAATCAAAAAAGGTAGCATTATTTATGTTCCTTTTTTACGGAAATAATATTGTAAGATATAAGAATGAAAACAGATAAATTTACAATTATAGTATTTCTAATTTTATCATTTGCATTTGCCTTAAATATAGATCTGGTTGCACACTCCTCCAAGAATTCTTCCGTTTTTACAGATATACAATCATATTACCGATGGAGAAAAGAAAGCACCCATGAACCTCAGCATGTGCAAAAACTTTACAAAAGTAACAATACACTTGAGCATCTCTGCGAATATGGGATTGCACCTGTCAAAATTCCTAAAAATCATAGTGTACGAATCTACCGCAACCCAGAAGGTTTTGATATTTCCAATGCAAAAGGAGAAACCGTTTTAAAGTATTACCACTATCCAATGACGCATTTGAATTCCTATACCTCTGGCATACCCAAACTAGGAACTATCAGGCGTACATCAATTTTTAGTGATTACCATAGCCCTGGAAGTAAGCAAACCTTAGTGGAATATCTTTTCTTCACGAAACGCACGGAATATGCCTCCCATCTTTTATGGGACAATTGGATAATCCTACATAGGAGATATTTTAAAGAACTCAAACGTTTTGGTTGCCAACACTTAGATGATGAATACTACCAATCTATCCATTTTTTGCCTAACTTTAATAAAGGTTTCATAATTACTATGAAACCAAAATATGAAAGTTGGTTTTTAAAGAATTTTCACATTCTGATGAATCCTGTCACCTTGATGCATCGAAAGCATTTTTTTAGTAAAACCCCTGAAATCGTTCCTTATTGGCGTTGTATCTTACCACTTTCTCAGAGAAAATCACAAGTATGCTTAGAGCAATTAGAGAAAGAAAAATATCCAGGAGGAAGTATACTCCAATTTATTCGCAGTGATTATTTTCAGAATAAATACAATCTTTTGGATTATAATGGAGTTCCTCTAAAAGAAAAAGAATTAATTTGGCTCTTATCGGAAACAAATTATTATAGAACAGAGCCGCAGGTTTGGTATATCCATCGAGCAAAAGATAGGGTAATTCCTTTAATTCCCAAAGGAACGGTACTTTATATTCCTTTTCCATTAAACAAGTAAATGCAATGTACACAATTATTTTAAATAAAAATGAAAAACATTTTAATATCTAACTTACGAATATTTATTTTCATCTTTGTAGTGTTCTGTTTCTCTACAAATGAAATGAATTCATATCTTATAGATGAAAGATCTAAGCCCTTTAAGGGTAAAATTTTAAACTTCTGTCGTTTTGGTATATATCCAATTTGGCTACCGCAAAAGTATACTTACAAAGCAATCCTAAACGATGATCGTATGGCGAGCTTTGTTATGTACAATGGCAAAGGGGAAGTTTTAATTTGGGCAAGCCTTAGAGAGCAGTTTAGTAGGTCAGAAAAATCAAGTATTAGTAGAATATACCCAAAAACATTTATCAAGAAATACCCACAAAAAAAATTGATATGGTCGGATATGTTATCCCCATATGAAGACAAGTATAGATATATCATTCAATACTACTGGCGTTATAACCAGTACAATAAGCCTTTCAAGGGAAAAGAAATTTTAGCCCTTGCAAAAAATTGCAAAGCGAGACTCGTCTCGAACTTTACCATTATAATATACTTTTTACCAGAATATGAACAGTGGGTGCGAGAGAATATCAAAGTTATCATGGAACGTTAGAAAGTTAAAAAACATGAAATACAAATCTATACTTTTCGTTTTATTATTGCAATTAACTTTAATTTTACTACAAGCTGATGAACTTCAAAATAAAAATAATACTATATTAAATCTTTGCTAATATGGTATTGCTCCCATCCATTTACCCAAAGGACATTACCTCAAAAAAAAATCGGAAAATGAATATACAGTCTATAATGCACAAAACGAAGAAGTTCTATACATTATAGCTATGAATCGTAAAAAAGAAGACTTACATACTTCTCTACTATTCCAAGTCCATGAAGAGGGAGAGTCGGAAAGAATTGTAGATATACATAATAAAGTACACCGCCGATTCCTATGGGGAAAGTATACATATTTATCTCCAAAAGAAAGGTTTCAGCGTATTGCACAATTAGGTTGTAATATACAAGAAAATGAAGTAGAACTTACAGACTTTATATATGCTAATATGCAACCCGAATACGAAACTTGGTTTCTGCAAAACTTTTTTCCCTACATGCCAATCAAATCATTAGATACACATCATGTATTCTACCGAGGAAAAGAATTCAAACCTCACTGGAGATGTGATTTCTTTTTATTATCAAACAAAAATATTTTTAAATGTTTAGAAAAGTTCGAAAAAGAAAAATTTCCAGGTGGCACACTTTGGGACTTCGTAAAAAGTGATTACTTCCAAAAAAAGTATGATTTGTTAGATTACAACGCAACTCCTTTTTCAACAAAAAAGATCATTTGGATACTTGCCAAAGTAAATCAGAAACGTGTGAAGGTAAATCTTATCAAAAAAGGAAAACTACTCTATATACCATTTCCCAGAAAAGATCTACCCAAAACAAATCACGCAAACTTGCAATGGAAAGCTCTATATGAAACAAAAATATTCCCTTCATCGCAACAAGCCAATCCTTTTTCACAACAACCACAATCTAACTATAATATTAACTGCATGCAGAAGCAATTCATACGTTGGAAATGCATACAGCCTTTAGGAATTGGTCCTAAAGCGAAAGAGTGCCTAACAACATTAAATAAAGAAATTGTTTCTCAAACAACGCTTTTGGAATTTGTTAAAAGTGATTATTTTCAAAAAAAATATGATCTAAGCTATTGTGATGGCTCTTCCTTACAAACAAAACAAATCGTGTGGTTCATCAAAGAAACAAATCGAGGAAGAATCTCTTTTAAGCATATAAGACAGAAAGAAATTCTTTACATTCCTTTCTTGCATAAAAGTAAAAAGGAATAATTACAATCTATTGCAGGATAGTTCCCTACCCTGCACAAAATTCCTCCTTACCCCAAATACTCTTGCATAAACAAGATCTGCTTTTGCGATAAGTTGTGATAACGCTCACGCCGTCTGTCTGACATATCTGGCTGGCGAGCTAACTTAGAAAGGACAACGGACAATCTGTCCAAAACACCAATGTAATCAAAATCTTCTATTAGTTCCATCTTTAGGAACCTCCATTTGTTAAAGTTTAGAGATCACACAATGGTACACAAAAGACTTGACTAGATGTACTAGCACATAAACCTAAAGTTGCACCTTGTGTGTGGTTTCTCAGTCCGGGCGAAGTTTCCCGACTCAAACCGGGCTGAGAGCTTTTTCCACATCCTACACATTTCACATACAAGACAACCAGAGCTAAAAACAAACTCTAGCAATCTATAAAAGCACTAGGACAAGTATGATGAGTTAGTAAAAATACGTCTACCGTTTTTTAAACAAAAGAAAAAGAGAAAAATTTTAGCAGGTAGAAAAAATAACTCTTGTCAATAAGTTATAAAAATCTTACCTTGGAATTCCTATTATTCATTTAAAAATATTTGCAACCAAGTCCAAAACAAAGACATCCTCTACTTTGGACTTGGAACTTTTTCCACAAACCCACCATACAAAAATAAATTGTTGATAGAATCTGTAACTACAATACTCTGAGAATATGAAATATATACAAAGCATAACCTGCACATTCCTCTTACTTCTATCCCTAAACCAATGTGGTGAAAATGAAGCCCTCAAAAAAAAATACAAACTCGCCGTATCCTACTTCCACAACCAAAAACTCGACCTCGCGTTAAAAGAATTCCGTAGAGTCAACAAAACCGAACCGGGCTACCTCTATACCAACCTCTATATAGGCAAAATCCACTACTTCAACAGAGATTTCGACAAAGCACTGGTCTACTTCCAAGTCTACACCAAATACAACCCGGACAGCCCACAGGGATTATTTTGGCTCATCAAAACTGAATACATACGCAATAAGTTAAAAACCGAAGAACTCCTAGCCATGACGGAAAAATACTTACAACTCGACAGCACCAACCAAGAAATCCTCTATACCAACGCGGAACTACTACAACGTCTAGGACGCACTGGGGAATCTATCCTAGCCTACAGACGTGTAATCAAAAATAGCCATTTCATAAAAGCCAGCTACCTACGCCTCTCTGGCATCTATAAAAAGAACAAACTACCAGAAAAGGCCAAGAAATATAGACGCGTCGGCAAGACATTGTACATCCAACTCAAAACCTTAAGCAAAGAAGAGGCACCCACTATACCACAAAACGATATACGACCCAAGTAATTGCCACAAGACTCTATGTAAACAAATGCCAACTTTCTCCAAACCTAGGGAAATTAGTGATTGCAAAAAAGTAATATTGTTACTAATTTGGAAATATCAATTAACAATTCATTTACACCCGAATCCTAAAGGACTCTCAAAGTCATCCGTTTGGGATTCGGATTTTTTTAGAATGATGAAAAAAAGACAAAAAAGAAATCCGATACATCTCTATTAGGTAAAGTGCTCAAAAACAGGACAAAGAGATGAAATGGTAAAACAGGTAGTTAATCATAACCTACTAACACAATGCAACCAGCACTATTTTCTTTGGCAAAGCTATGTATATTTCACCTTGCTAAGCATCTATTGTGTATACCACAAAGAAAAAAACAGTAAAATCAACGAATTTACTGCTAAAAACTATACAAGTATACAACCAGACTTAAAAAAGCCTGTTACGGGCTTCTCAGACAGTCTGGAGACGTTTTTAGAAACCGCAGAGAAAAGGACAGAAACAGAAGTGGTTACCCTGTCTACCTTCAGACACGTAGGACTTCCCGGCTCCAATGGTGAAACAAGTTCCGAGACAGGAGAAGCTCCACCAGATCTCTTTTCCAGATGGGACTATGATACCATTACAGGTATTAACAACATAGTCTTTGGTGAATATGATGAGGACAACCTTGACGCTGATGGCAATCCTACCTTAACCACTCCAGGTCTCATTGACACCAGTGACAAATCTACCAACGACTCGAATAGCCTACAAGCCGCCAATGACCGCATCGATGACATCAACGAGTACAACCGCCAGTTCTATATTGCAAATGCCACCTACCAATCACAGATGGACCACATCACCGAGCAGCTCCTCACCGCAATGGTTACCGGAGGAGTCCAAGGAGCCAAAGCGACCGCACAGCAATTGTTTGAAGGTCAGATCAATGCCAATATAGCGAAATTTATCGGGGAAGCCCAAGGCATGTCCCCTGAACAAATTGCCGAATTCACGCAACTAGTTACAATTGTCAGAGGGCGTATCAGAGCGGATAAGATCAAGCGTAGGATCAATGGAACTGCGAATCGGTATATGTCAGGTTACTTTGACCATATGGGCAAACAACTAGGTGGTGATTTCGGAAAAGTTTTCCAAAAGATAGGTGATGGTATGCATTCGATAGAGCAAAGAATTGTAACACCTGTGCTCAATGGTGTTCGCTCTGTAGCAGCTGGTGTTATTCTTCCCCTTTTCGGTGCCTATATTCCCAAACATAGCAACCCTCTTTATTCGAAGCGGATGACACATGTTAGAAATCGTAAAGCAGAGATTAAGAATCTGCAAGCTCAAGAACAACATATTATTACTGAAGCTGTTACAGAACAAGTTGTAGCTGCAACAGGAATCGATCCCAGTGTCATTGAAACATTTCTTAGAGATAGAGCCGGACGTTTAGCTGCGAGAAGAAACAGAAGAGTTACAAGTGTTACCAAACCTTTAAATATGCTACTGAAATATTCACCGATTGGCATGACATTTAAGCTTTTTAATATGGTAGCTGTTGGTGTTTTTCGCGTATCTTCCAAAGAAACTGCAGAAAATATCCAAACAGCCACTGAAACTGCATCTGCTCTTACGACAGATAGCCGTGTGGAAGCTATGAATCTAGCAACTAGTGATATGTGGCTCAACCTTTTTGAAGTCGGTGCTGTCCAAGCAAAGTACGTCTAGCGCTGCTGCGCTATCAGGAAAGCCTGGAAAAACCTCTGGAGCAAGTCCAACATCTGCTAGACAGTTTGCTATGCCATG
>JBCCIA010000294.1:0-7931 GCA_039028475.1 Spirochaetota bacterium
ACATGCTTTCTGGAAATATAAAAAAAATGAGCTTGAATAAATAGATGACCTCAACTTTGCTTATTCAGAAGGGTATTAGTCATATTTTAGCTTATCTGTAAGCTCTAACAGGAACTGCTCGCGGAAAATTGCCAGTTGTTGTTTGGAACACTTAGATTCATAAGATTAATGATTGCTGAAATATAGAAATTTACCTATATGAGTTAAAAAGTGTATTGAGAATTAGTTGGTGAAAAAGAATGACACAAGATGAAACACAGCAAGGCTTTAGTATAGAACTTTCTCCTCTATGGAGTCTTATCTCACAAGTCAAAGATAAAGTAAATGGCTTAATGCAAGGCTATAGTCAGGGTCAAATTGATTTTGCTGTTATGGTAATGTCAGAACTAATGGAAAATGCAATCAAATACGGTGTTTCTCATACTGAATTGCCTTATGTTGGCATAACGTTCGTTTTGGATGAAGGTATTGTCACTATTACAATCAGCAATGGAATTTATGATGAAGAGCAAATCCAAGATTTTCTCAAAATAATGGATAAAATTATAGCAAGTGAAAATAAAGAAGAGTTGTACATCATGCGTATGCAGGAGATTTTGGAACATCCAGAAGTAGGTGGAAGCCAACTAGGATTGTACAGAATTACCAGTGAAGCCATGTATGACCTAAGTTACACGATTGAGAACAAAATACTAACAATTAACGCAACAAAAAAAATGGAAGGTTGATATGCAACACTTAAGTTTAGAAAATTTTTCTATACATGTTACAGGTGAAGGAAGCTCCTTTGGTATGAAATGGAAAGGAAAAAGTGAGTTTCGTAACCCTAGTGAGATTTTAAATCCCTATTTAGATGAAACCCTTGGTGAAATTGGTAACGGATCTTCGCTAACTGTTGATTTCACTGAACTTGATTTTATGAACTCTTCTACTTTCCCTGCCATTTTGCATTTTATGAAAAAATGCAGTCAGATGAAGTTAGAAACTAAATTCCAGTACAAAGGTAGTTCTGAATGGCAGGCAGCTTCTTTTAAGCCTATCCAAACCATTGGAGCGAAGCTTTCTGGTATTAGCTTTGAATCAAAATAATTATTGGTGCAACTAGAAACGATTCGAAATTTACTACAGAATGTTTCTGATATTATTTGGAAGCTGGCTTCTGCGGAGAGGGTGCTCGTTGTCAGCTTTTCTGACTCCTCTTTTACAGTAGAGGTTTCTTCTGGTCTTCCCTTAGAGAAGGGGCAAAATGTTGAGAACTTGTACCATGTTCATAAAGAAAATTCTGCAAATGGTAAGAGTCTTTTTCTTTTGTCTCTTCCGGGAGAGCCACGATCCCTAGGGTTTTTATTTGTAGAAGCAGGACAGTTTACAGAAGAGGTTAATCCTGGGTTTCATTCTATTATTTCTCACTTAACTACTTTACTAAGTAAACTGCAGCAAGCAAAGCTAGAAACACAAAAAGAAGATACGCTGGTTGCAAAACTCAATAAAATCAAAGAGTCACAAGACGCAGACTATTTTTTAATTTCCCTCCTATTAGATGCCTTACAATCTGAGAGAAATATTGTAGAAAGCATTTCTACAGAGTATTTTCTGAGTCAGAAAAAAAAGTTTCAATTTCGCCAATGGGAAGGAGAAATTGGTGGTGATATATGTAAAACGGATACTATCTATCTCAATGATGGTCATGCCTATACTGTTTTTTTCAATGGCGATGCTATGGGTAAATCGGTTCAAGGAGCTGGAGGAGCCATTGTGCTGGGGGTTGTTTTTGATGCAGTAGTATCGCGTGCTAAGTTACGACGAAGACGAAATTACAATTTGTATCCAGAGATTTGGTTAAAAGAAGTTTTTTTAGATATACACAATGTTTTTGAATCCTTTCAGGGAACTATGTTTGCTTCCTTTATGCTCGGTATCATCCATCCTGAAACAAATATTATGTACTATATCAATGCTGAACACCCTTATACAATATTGTACCGGGCGGGTAAAGCTAGCTTTTTGGAAAGCCAAAAACACATGTTTAAGGTAGGGTTTCCTGAACAACACGAAAACCTTTCTATCCGCCTTTTTACCTTAGAAGAGGGAGATGTTGTCATTACTGGCTCCGATGGCAAAGACGATGTAATCATTGGAGAAGATGAAACTGGAATCGAAATTGTTTCCGATGATGAGTTTCAAATTATACATATCGTAGAAGAAGAAAAAGGCGATTTGCAAAAAATCTATGAAGGTGTAGGGAAAAAGGGAAAGTTGAAGGATGATTTCTCACTTGTAAAGGTTTCTTATAGAGCCAAATACACACCGAGAACGCAGAGTCTTGCAATACAAAAAAAGATTGATGCTAGTATAGTCGAATGCAAACAGCATTTGGAAAAAGAAAACCTAGACGTTTTGCTACAGACCCTATACTCTCTAGAAGTATTTGTCGAAGAAGTTCCTAGCATTGCTAAGCTATTGGCGAAAATTTACTACAACGATGGAGATATCTTACAATCGATTGAATATTTCGAGAGGTACACGGAGTCTAACCCTACGGACAATCTATTCATAGAATCCAGAACTTATCTTGTTCTACTCGAAATTTTAATCAAGTACTACGATCTGCGACAGGAATACGATAAAGCTATAGAATGTGCAGAAGAATATTTGTATATCAATCCAGCTAGCAATGATATGTTGTCTATGTTGTCTATTCTCTATAAGTCACAAAGCAAATTGAGTAGAGCTGCCGACACAGGAGAGCGATTGTACTTGCGCGAGCCAGAGAATTTAGAGAATTTACTCCATTTGGCAGAAGTTTACTTGAAGTTAAAAGTAAGTGATAGGGCTAGTAAGATCATTCGTAAAGCAGAAGAGCTTGCACCGGACAACACTCGTATCCAAGAAATGTTAGATAAACTTGAGAAGCTGTAGTAGTTTATCAAAATCTCTTTCCTTGAAGCTAGTAAAAATATTCTTTCATTTCCCCACGTTCTATGTAGCGATTATTTGAAATGAGTTTTCACGCAAGAAGTGAAAAAGCTCTCAGTTCGGCGAACGTCGTCCAAACTCTCTCCGAACTGAGAAACCCCACACAAGGTGGTAGAAAAAGGCTGGGTAGGGAAAGCAGTTAAATAAATTCCCGTCAAAGAAAATACTTGACCGTGTAGTTTACTATTTGAAGAATCTCCACTACATAAAAATATAGGAGCTACTATGGACTTATTCAATAAAGAAGATTTTATCCCAGAAGAAGCAAAAAGGGAAATAGAGCGGAAAAAATATAATAAAGCCAGACGCAAATTTTCCAAGCAAGAAAATAAAATGGTAGCAACCATTAACGAGAAAACAAAAGACCCCGAGAATATAAATTATGGAAAGGTTCATATTGAGATATATAACGAGGTTGGACTTGGGAAGGAATGGAGAGTTGGCAAATCAAAAAATTCTAATGAAATAGAAAAGGCAAGTAGCGGGTTTAAGACTGTAACAACGGGAATGGAGCCTTACGATCCTAAAAGTCAAGATTCTAAGAGTATTATAGGTTTAATCATTTCTTTTTTTAGGAGAGAAAAATGAGTTTAAAAGATACTGAGGTAGAAGGGAAAATTGTAGTTATTTTGAACTCAATAATCGAGAAGTCTTTTGAGAGTTATATAGAAGAAATAAAACAGGATTCTATAAACACAAGCCTTACTTTTGCAAATAGATTTATTTCCTATAATCTAAAACCTTCTTATGGTATTGTAAAAACATCTTCCGCTGTTTTTCAAGAGGATATAGATGCACTGGTAAACAATAAAAACTACCAAATCCGTTTCAATCGTTTAAAGAGTCTTTTGGGTGATATGTATCATTTTCATATAAAACATACCTTTGCTTCTCTGCAAGAAATCAAAGAATATGCTCAAAAAGAAGATGCTACAAGATATTTTGTTTTCTCTGTAGATAATCTTGTAGAGGATTATGTAAAAACTATAAAAATTTTTAAATTGAATTCATTTTTAGCTCAACGATATACAAATTACTACCATTCAGAGAATTTATATCATATAGCAGGATTTATAAGAAATAAAAGATTAAAAGCTCTTCTTGTAGGAAAAGGCAAGGGTGTTAACAATTATACTTTCAAAGCATTAAATCTAATTGTCGATGAGGATCTTGTCACTGGGGTATCTTACATAAAGCCAAATTCTACCGTTGAAGAATACGATGAATTTGACCCTCCTTTTACATATGAAGAAGAGGAAACGCAAGTCATTTCTTTTAGACAAGATAAGCAACAACACTTGAGTTAATGGTTTTTCTACTCTAACCGTAAGATATGGAAACGATCAAAAACGCAAAGCTATATATTTTGAGGAACCAATATGGGATTAGAAATAGAACGAAAATTTTTACTAAAAACCACAGAGCCTTTACAGAATCTCACAGGTTTGGATATTCGTCAAGGCTACCTTGCAGATACTTTGCTAGCAAATGTCCGAGTTCGCACCAAAGCTGATAAGGCGTATTTGACTGTAAAAAGCAAATCGGTTGGACTTGTACGCAAAGAGTTTGAGTATGAAATACCTGTGCAAGATGCTGAGGAAATGCTTACCCAGTTTTGCCAAAAGCCGCTGATAGAAAAGACAAGATACAAACTAGACTATGCAGGTTGTACTTGGGAGATCGACGTATTTGCTGGAGAGAATACAGGTTTGGTTTTGGCAGAAGTAGAATTGGCAACTGCTGAAGACACATTGGAGTTACCAGATTGGATCGATCGGGAGGTTACACAAGACAAGCGATTTTACAACGCTTATCTTGCAAAGCATCCCTACTCACAGTGGAAAGACTAGCTCTAATTTTTCACATACAACTCGTATCCCTGCTCTTTGAACTCCTCGGACTTTTTTTGCATACCTTCTACAATGGCTTCATTCTCAGCGATTGCATTTTGCTTGGCATACTCTCTGACATCCTGAGTGATTTTCATAGAGCAAAAATGTGGACCACACATAGAGCAAAAATGTGCTGTTTTCATTCGATCCTGTGGAAGTGTTTCGTCATGGAATTGCTTTGCAGTTTCTGGATCTAGAGAAAGAGCAAACTGGTCTTCCCAACGAAATTCAAAACGAGCTTTGCTGAGTAGATCATCCCTCTGCTGCGCTCCTGGATGTCCTTTGGCAAGGTCTGCGGCGTGTGCTGCAATTTTATAGGTAATTACACCTGTTTTCACATCTTCTTTATTAGGTAGTCCTAAATGTTCTTTAGGGGTAACATAGCATAGCATGGAGGTTCCAAACCAGCCAATCATAGCAGCTCCGATTCCTGATGTTATGTGGTCATAACCTGGAGCAATATCTGTTACTAGAGGACCTAAGGTATAAAAAGGTGCTTCCTGGCAAATCTCTAACTGCTTATCCATATTTTCTTGGATTTTGTGCATTGGTACATGTCCTGGACCTTCTATCATGGTTTGGATATCGTGTTTCCAAGCAATTTTAGTCAGTTCTCCTAAGGTCTTCAATTCTGCAAATTGCGCTTCATCATTTGCATCTGCGATACAACCTGGTCGTAAGCCATCTCCTAAAGAAAAAGAAACATCGTATTTTTTCATCAGTTCACAAATTTCTTCAAAATGTGTATAGAGAAAATTTTCTTTGTGATGGGCTAAGCACCATTTGGCCATAATAGAACCACCACGAGATACGATTCCTGTGATACGATTGCTGGTAAGAGGGATATATGGTAAAAGCACACCTGCATGGATAGTAAAGTAATCAACACCTTGTTCTGCCTGTTCTTGTAAGGTTTCTAAAAAGATATCTATATTCAACTCTTCTGCTTTTCCATGAACTTTCTCTAAGGCTTGGTAGATAGGTACGGTACCAATTGGTACTGGCGAGTTACGGATGATATTCTCTCTCGTTTGGTGGATGTTTTTTCCTGTGGATAGATCCATAACGGTATCTGCCCCCCAACGTACCGCCCACTGTAGTTTCTCTACTTCTTCTTCAATGGAGGACTTGATAGCTGAGTTTCCAATATTGGCATTTATTTTTACCAGAAAGTTTCGACCTATGATCATTGGTTCTAATTCTGGGTGGTTGGTATTGGCAGGTATGATCGCTCGCCCGCGTGCAACTTCAGAACGGATGAATTCGGCTTCGATTCCCTCTCGTAAGGCAATGAATTGCATTTCTTCGGTTATGATGCCTTGTTTTGCGTAATACATTTGGGTAGGAGTTTTATCTCCACGTTTTTTGCGTTTTTCAATCCATTCCTTTCTTCTTTTAGGAATACCATTTTCTACCTTTCCGTTTATACTTTCTGGACCTTCCGTACTGTAGAGGCAAACCTTCTCTTGGTTAGAAAGTTGGATTGTTTTGCTCGGAATCTCATGTCCTGGTATTTCTATATTGGTTTTCAAAACGTGCTCAGATGCTAAAGAGCGAAATGCATTATTTTTGTCAGTCATATCTACCTCGCTTGATGGGGGAAAAGTAAAACTCGAGACCGGAAAGGTATGAGAAATCCAATGGAATTCTACCGTTTTCCTACGCCGGAATTACCCGGTTCAGGTTCCGGGGACTCTCTCAGAGGCTTATTAGCCCCACCCCCAACGGTTTGTTCTATGGTTTGAAAAGGATTTCTTGTTGGCAAGATTTTTTTATTTGCATTCTTAGAAAATTGGATTCTTGTAGCAAGAAAATCTAGTTGTAAAACAAAGAGGAGAGAGATGAAGTTTCTTGATTATGAACCAGTGATTCGCAGGGCTTGGTCGCAATATCCTGATGAAAGAGTTGTACTTGGAATAAAAGATATTAGTGCTATGGTTTCCACAAACCAGGTATACCGTGTAGATCTATCCGACGGGAACTTTGTCATTGCTAAGTTATCTTACTTTGGAACCTATGAACAATTTGTAGAAGATCATAATATAATTCATAGCATGTCGCGTTTGTTAGAGAAACCTTTTGAAAATTATTTAGCCACATCATTATTAAAAGATGCAACAGTTTACACCTACCGAGAACAGGACCGTTACAATGATACATGGGTGGTTTTTTATTCGCCTGTCGCGGTAAAGACCTATTTTCCCAAAAAGTTAAATGAAGAAATGATTGTTGTCTTTGCCGAGCAAATCGCTCATTTCCATTTAGCATGTAAGAATATCAAAACTCTCTTACCACCCTCTCACAAAACCTTGCTATTGGATGTTCAGAATTTGTTGCAAAAAACCAAAACCCAAGCTGGCCAGTTTGAATATGGTGACTCTATTGCAAGTATCGCGAGTCATTGTGAGTTGTTTATCGAGAATTATGAGAAATACCGCTTTTCGGAGCTGCAACAGATCCCGTTATTTGTAGATTGGAATATAGGAAACTTCTCTTTGGACGAAGAGATGCGATTTTTCAGTCGCTGGGATTACGATTGGTTTCGTATCGCTCCGCGCGTTTTAGATTTTTATTTTTGCAGCCGAGTCGTTTCCCAGGGAGGCGATCAAACCGCCTTTAGCTATTACTTCCAACCTCTTCTGGAAGACAGGTTTTTATTATTCTTGCAAAAATACCATGCTACTAACCCCCTATCGGAAAGGGAGATTTACTTTACCAAGGAAGCCTACCGTTTTTTTATTTTGCATTATGTTATTAACTTTGGCAAACACTTTTTCCATGATTTTTACGCCCTACGTTTGCAACAAGAGGCATTGGCGACGCACTTACCACGATTAGATGCAGAATTTCAAATAGAAAGGCTTCTCGCGGTTCTTAGGTGATAGAAAAAAATATTTTGCCCTAAAAAGAAATTGACAGTTTTTCACTAAAAGTCTTGACTGAGTGTGGTACTCTGCTAATTTAACTGCTTTTTCTTGCTGTCCACTTAGCTACCTACCAAAATCCTTTAAATCCAGTAGCTAGTGAAACAGAGATTTCCTAGCTACAACAGTAATAATTTTG
>JBCCIA010000295.1:0-7882 GCA_039028475.1 Spirochaetota bacterium
AGACGAGCCTGCTTCCAGCGATGATGCTCCAGTTGGTGATGATCCTTTTGCGAGTGATGATGCTCCGGCTGGCGATGACCCCTTTGCGAACTTAGACGAGCCTGCTTCCAGCGATGATGCTCCAGTTGGTGATGATCCTTTTGCGAGTGATGATGCTCCGGCTGGCGATGACCCCTTTGCGAACTTAGACGAGCCTACTGCGATTGGCGATGATCCCTTTGCGAGTATGGATGAGCCAGCAGCGACAGACGGTGATCCCTTTGCGAGTATGGATGAGCCTACTGCGATTGGCGATGATCCCTTCGCGAGTATGGATGAGCCAGCAGCGACAGACGGTGGTGATCCTTTTGCGAGTATGGATGAGCCGGCAGCGACAGACGGTGGTGATCCTTTTGCGAGTATGGATGAACCTGCTGATGATCCATTTGCAAATATTGCTCCTGATACTACAGCTAATGATGATTCTGGTTTTGACGACTTTTCTCCTGATTTAGGCAGTAACTTGGGAGATTTTGATGATGTTTCTACAAGTGGTGATACCGTTGAAGATGATCTAGATGATATGTCTACAGACTTGGATGATGATTTAACCAGTCTGGCTGAAGGTGAGCCAATAGAAGAAGGAGAAATATCGGATGAAGAGATGGCTATCATCCAACAAGAGATCATTTCTTACCCTCCAAAACTCAAAAGAACTATCATTGATGCAATTACAAATGATAAAATCTCTAATAAAGAGCAAAGATCTCTTTTAGAGCTTATCAAAACCCAACAAGCACCACAAGACATTGCAGATTATTTGACAGGTATTTTGGGCTATCCAGTAGAGTTGTATGATAATACAGGAACCTACTCGAAAGAGGGGGTACCGGTTATTGCTACTGATGAAATTTATACCAAAGAAGGAGAGTTTCGAAGAAGACAACTTATTAAAAAAACTGTCTTAGGAGTAGCTGCTGGAATTTTATTACTCATCGGCTTGTTTTCTTCCTATAAGTATATTCTTCGTCCTTATCAGGCCTCTGGGCAATACGAAATGGGCTTACAGGAAATCGACAAAGCGAGTCGTGAACCTAAGAATGGTGATTTGCGTAAGAAGCATCTTATCAATGCAGAAAAGTTTTTTGGCAAAGGTGAGGGCATTGAGGCAAATAGTGTTGAATATCTAAATAAGTTTGGTTTGGCCTATTTGAAAATCGGTGAATATGATAAGGCTTTCGAGAAGCTCTTTGGAAAAATAGAACCTGCGTTAGGTACACAGGATCCTCGTGCTGCTTGGCATATCCGCGAGAAAGTACCTTTAATCCGGCTAGCTCCGAATCATAGTTGGGATGATGATAAACTACCTTTAGAAGGCAAAGCCTTAGAGAATGGTGAAGAGCCTATGGAACTGCTTGTGGATAGGAGCCGTATCAGCCGTAAGATTTTAAAAGCTGGTGCCTATATCACGTCTAGATTGAAAAATAAGACCCATGACAATGATACCTACATAAATCTAGCTCGGTTTCATTCCCATCCAGCTAGGGCCTTCAAGGATAGCCAATATAAAAATGATAATTTGGCCATTAATTATTACAAACAAGTCTTTACCGATGGAGAGGAACCACACCACATCCGAGCTACTGCTGGTCTCGGTCGCATCTATTACAACCAAGAACAATATAGTAAGTCAGCTTTTTATTACAACCAGATTGTGGAGAAGTTTCCTAATAGTCCTGTAGGCCATGAAGGTTTGTTGAATAACTATATTGAGATGTGGAAAAAAGACCGCAATCCACAATTTGTCCTCAACCACCATCGTAAAGTAATGAATGTTCTCGATATGGAAGATGAGCTGTCTTTGTTTATCTTATCTAAACTGGCTTCTTTTTATATTGATTTGAACCCTAAAGATATCATGATCAAATACAATTTGAATCCAGAGGATCAAGTAACTGGGATGGATATCGACGATACTACGGTTCATATTCTCAATACTGCTTTCAAGAGAAGCGAGGAAAGAGACGGAAGAACTATTACAGGAAAGCAACATGCTGAAAGTTATTACCAAAGAGGAAGATACTTTCTAAAGCGGAGAGAGTCTATCCGTGCACTTAAGCAATTTGAGTATGCAGCGAATTATGACCCTGCGCATTACCTAGCTGTTTTGGAAATGGCTGAGCACTATCTCCGGGTAGGCAATCGAAATGAGAGTGAGAAGCTCTTAAGAAACGCAGAGAGGCGCTATATAAAATATAGAGACCTTTATGGGAATAAGCAGGAAGATGAAACCCTAATCAATGGTGATGTTGGTCGCATATATTTTGATTTGGGGAAGATCGAATACTTTTCAGCAACGGGTATTGCAGGTAGTGATATTATCTTTGGTTTCCCAGAAAGGAAGGTTTATCCAACACGTTCCTTGGCTTCCCAGTCAGAAGATGTACGCAATCGTAGGGCACAAATGCAAAACTCACTCTCTTTTTTTACAAAAGCAGAAGAGAGCCAGTTGAAAGACAAAACGGCTCTCAGAGAAATGCACTATTATAAGGGCTGGTTGAGCTATATATCTGCGAATAAAGGGTCTAATCAAGGTTTTTCACAGGCTCTACAGGAATGGTCGCATTTGCCGGAAAGCGATATGTACAACAATGTCAATGTACTTATGGGAAGAGCAAACTCGTTTTATTATACCAACCAACTCGAAGCTGCTTTAGGGAACTATTTGAAAATCCAAGAAGATTTTGAAAGCAAAATGGCTGAAATTGGCAGGCCTGAGGCAGAAGACATGAGACACCAAGAGGTATACCAGACTCTCTCTGCTGTGTACAACAATATTGGTGCTACTTATGAAAGGCAGAACAAAACAGCGGAGGCTCTACAACACTACTGGAAAGCGGTAGAAACGTCTCGCTTGATCTCTTCTGCTTCTGAAATCTCCATGTCCAATAAAGATATGCTATTCAAACAGATTCGAAATGGCTCCATGCCTTTGTTAGATGATTGGTTGCCCCCCACTGTGAATTCTATAGCCCAAATGCAAAGAATGAAAAAGTGATTGAACTTTCCTATTGTGATTTGCCAGTGTAGTATCTATGGCAGAGAAAAAAGTTCCTTTACTTCATGAAATCTTAGCAATCGAGCAAGAGCTAAAGGGGAATGCTGAGCGTTCCCGTAGCCAACTAGTAGATATGTTTCGTAGCAAACAAAGTCATTTTACTGGTATCAAAAGAACTTACCGCCCTTTTTCCGTGGACGAAGCCCAGGGTGAGACTAGTGGTGAAAAAGTGGAAGCGGAAACACAACTTGTTACAACTGTCCCCAATGAATTGGAAAATGCCTTCCAAGAAATTCGCAAAGCGATAGACTTAAATTACCAGATTGACAAGGCTAATACCGAAGCCAAAGCAGATATTACGATTGATGGAGTTACACTCGCGCAAGAGGTACCAGCTACATTCTTACTGCAATTGGAAAAACGACTACGAGAAATTCGTTTGCTATTTAAAGAAATACCTTGTTTTGATCCTGTACGTATATGGAATACGGACCCAGGAGCGGATAAAAAACATGTTTTGCGAGCAGATCCAGTAACAACAATTCGTAAGAGAAAAACTCGTAAGTATAAAGTGATGTATGAAGCAACGAAAGAGCACCCCGCTCAGGTTGATATCGTGGAAGTGGATGAACCTGTAGGAGAAATTAAATCTTATGAGTGGACAGGGATGCTTTCTTCCCGCAAGAAGAATGAATTGTTGGAACAGGTGGATAAGCTCTTAGAAGCGGTCAAGCGAGCTCGTTCACGTGCAAATGAAGTTGAAATTGAACAAGAGAATAAGGTTGCTGAAAAGCTCATTTCTTATCTGTTAAAACCAATTAATGATTGATAGAAATGAATTTGTAAAAAAACTAGAATTGGGTATTATAAGAGCCTGTCTAAAAATGAAATTACAGGCTCTTGCAGCTTGTTTTTGGTTTAAGAATGGACTTATTTTTAGACACGCTGTAAGTTTTTCTTTATTTTGATTGTTAGGCTTATCCAAAGACATCCCTTTTTTGAGTGGGTGTTTTCAGGTTTTTACCCAAAGGTTTATACAGAGTTCTGTTTTTTGAGAAAATCTTTTTTTCCGAAGATACACGATAGTGAGGGTTCGAATCCCTTCCAGCTCATAACAGGTAGTTCAATGGTAGAACATCGTGGTTACATAGACTTCACGGCCGATCCTTTTCAAAAAACTCATTGGAACTCGGTAGAAGTAGCTCATTGGAAGAGCATTGGCCTGCCACGCCAGGGGTAGTAGGTTCGATTCCTACTTTCTACAGGGCACATTTTGTGATGAGAAATGTGCCCACTTCTTTCTCTTAAATACTATACCAGAGCAAACTGCTAATTATTGAAAAAATACCGTTTTTGACAAGTCCGATCAGCAAATATTCTCTTTCCATATAATAGCATTTGATTTCACTGAAAAGTTATGAGTTATTTGGAAGATGCGAAGCTATTGCTAAAAGAGATATTTGGTTACAACGAATTTCGTCCTTTGCAAGAAGAGGTCATTACTCATGTTTTGCAAAAAAAAGATACTTTGGTTATCATGCCGACTGGTGGAGGAAAGTCTTTGTGCTACCAAATCCCTGCTTTGTTGTTTCCAGGCTTGACTTTGGTAGTCTCTCCACTTATATCTCTTATGAAAGACCAAGTAGAGCAACTGCAGGAAATGGGAGTCGCCGCAGGTTTTTTAAATAGTAGTTTAGATTATGAGACATATTATGATACAAGCCAACAAGTTAAAAAGGGCAAGTTACGACTTTTATACTTGGCGCCTGAGACATTATTCTTAGGTAAGACCTTAGAGCTTTTGTCCAGCGTAAGCATTGATTGTATCAGCATTGATGAGGCCCATTGTATCTCGGAGTGGGGGCATGATTTTCGCCCAGAATACCGTAAGCTAGCAGAATTAAAAGCCAAATTTCCTGGATCTGTTTGGATCGCACTCACCGCTACTGCTACTCCACAAGTACAAAAAGATATAGCAAATTCGTTAGAGTTTCCTGTAAATCAACAGTTCCTAGCTAGTTTCAACCGTGAGAATTTGTACTTAGAAATTTTGCCTAAAACCAATCCTCTAACACAAACATTGGAGTTTCTACAAAGTTTTTCAGGAGAAGCGGGAATTATCTATTGCTATTCACGTAAACAAGTTGATCAGCTTTG
The DNA here is from genome assembly GCA_039028475.1 of Spirochaetota bacterium. Taxonomy (GTDB): domain Bacteria; phylum Spirochaetota; class Leptospiria; order Leptospirales; family Leptospiraceae; genus JBCCIA01. Next base: position 5,195 of record JBCCIA010000295.1, read on the forward strand.
CCAGGCATTGCAAAAGCAAAGGTTTTTGGCAAAGCCGTACCATGCGGGGTTAAGCGATTTTGAAAGAAACGAAAACCAGACAGCTTTTCTGAAGGATGAAATACAAATTATAGTTGCTACAGTTGCGTTTGGCATGGGCATCAACAAGCCTAATATTAGATTTGTTTTGCATTACGATTTACCTAAGAATATTGAAAGTTATTACCAGCAAATTGGCCGTGCAGGGAGAGATGGTTTACCTGCTCATTGCTTGTTACTATTCTCTTATGGGGATATTGCTAAGGTAAAATACTTTATCGAACAAAAAGAAGAGCAAGAAAAACAAATTGCCAATAAGCTATTACAATCTTTACTTCGCTATGTAGAAAGTGAAGAGTGTCGAAGAGTTCCTTTATTGCACTATTTTGGAGAAGATTCGTATACAGGTCCTTGCCAAAACTGTGATGTTTGTTTGAGTTCAAAATATGAAAACCAGGATATAACATTAGAATCTCGTAAGTTCTTGTCTTGCATGTATAGAACACAACAAAAGTTTGGTATGAATTATATCATTGATGTTTTAAGAGGTTCGAAGAGCAAAAAAATTGTCCAATTCGGTCATGACTCTATAAGCACATATGGCATTGGTCGCGATGTCTCAAAAGAGCAATGGCTAAAAATTGGCCATACCTTATTACATAGAGGTATTGCCCGCAAAGAAGAGCCTTATGGCAGTTTGGTATTTACAGAAAAATCTCGCCCTGTTTTAAAACAAGAAGTCCAGGTCTTTCTCAAAAAGAAGAAAGAGCGAAATGATTTGTCTAAGAAGAAATCCGAAACAGCAGAAGTAGTGGAAGGCCTGTTAGATATTCTTAAGAAGAAACGGAAACAAATAGCCCAAGCTGGTAGCCTGCCCCCTTATGCCGTGTTTCCAGATAAGACTTTGTTAGAGATGGCGAGTCTTTTTCCTACCACAGAAACGGCTTTGTTATCGATTTATGGGGTAGGAAGGGTCAAAGCGAATGTATATGGAGAAGAGTTTTTGGCATTGATCCGGGAATATTGTAGTGAGCGTGGTATTTCTAGAGAAAATGGTGACTCTCCGCAACTAGCACCAAGTGATTCAGGGAAAACGAAAAGGTATATAGAAATTTGTGAAAAGTTTAATTCTGGAGTTAGCTTAGATCGATTGCTTGTTGAGTATAAAATCCAAGAAAAAACTCTATTGGCACATTTTCACCAATACCTACTGGATGGTTTTCGTTTGCAATCGGCACAAGCCTTTATCGATAGATGCCAATTGTCTCCACAACAAGTGGAGGAAGTTTTAGATGTATTCCAAAGACTCAGTACAGAAAGGTTGAAGCCTGTTTTTTCCTATTTACGAGAAAAGGTTTCTTATGAAGATCTTACGTTGCTACGAATTTATTTTCTACATATGCAATAAATTCTTTTTGTAGAAAGCTAGCTGTGAGGATTGCTTACTTGACGATTTTACCTATATTTTTAGGCTAACCTTAATGTCAAATCGAGGCTTTACAATTTTTGGGTATTCTCTATTGCATCCAATTACAGTAATTTTTTTATTGAATTGCATTGTATATCTGTTCCAGCTTTCAGCAATCGATGAAGGTTTTGGTATTGGAACCTGCTCCAGAAATTTGATAAACTGCCGATTTGCTTTGATTCCTTCTGAATTTAGCTCAGGAAACTACTGGCAGATTATTAGCTATGGCTTTCTGCATGCAACAGAAGGGAAATTCCCTTTCTTTCTCTTCCACATAATAATGAATATGTATGGTTTGTATGCATTGGGCAGCTATTTGGAACCAATCATTGGAAAAGTCAGATTCACATACCTATACTTCATTTCTCTTTTAGGCGGGGGGATCATGATAGTAGCCTTCTATTTCTTAAAAGAGCAGTATGGTATTTCGGTGACCAATTTTCCGAATGCCGCTACAATAGGTGCAAGCGGAGCTATTTTTGGTTTACTTGTACTTTTTGGCTTGCTGTATCCAGATGTCCATCTGCTATTAATTTTCTTTCCCATCCGAGCTAAAAATTTTACGATTGTTGCCTTAGGTTTAGGTTTAGTTTTTGAATATTTAGGGATTTTGCCAATTAGCAATGCTGGGCATTTAGGAGGTGCATTATTTGGTTATGCTTTCTATTATATCTTTTTGAGAAGTAAAATTCAAAATGTCATCATCCGCCCTATTGAAAGAAATATCGAGGAAATACAAGAAAAACAAAGTGTAGGTTTTGAAGAATCCTTCCTACAGCAAACCAATAATAATTTAAAGCTAGTCGAGCAATTAGACCTAATTGATTCTGAGCAAAACAAACGACAGCTTTTAGAAAAACAACAAGTAGAAGATGCTAATATATGCCCCCCCGGAACATTTAACAAAGATGATGAATATTGCTTGCGTTGTGAATGGTTTGCTAACTGTATGTTGCGTAAAATAGATACAGGGGAGTAAGAAATGGTGAAGCCCGGTGTATCTCATCCAAACTGTTAAGTTAGGAATTCCGGGCTTCTATCTCTTTTGAGATTTATACTGAATTTTATCCAGTATCATAAACTTTTTTTGTATCATAAGCGTTTACTTTTTTCCGTATAGTTTAAGTCTCTCCTTTTTTTAAACTACTAGTTAGACTTTATTTGTACTAAAGTGGCATAATAAAATTGTAAAAAATGCAAAA
>JBCCIA010000296.1:0-7817 GCA_039028475.1 Spirochaetota bacterium
GAAAAAACTAGCTTTTGCAACTATCTTTGGTACACTTTTTCTAGTAAATTGTTCTGTATTCCAAGGGGAAGATAATGATGATAACACAAACCTAGCACTAGCAGCGGTTGCACTTTCACAAACATCTTCTTCTTCCGTCACCAACACCTATAAAATTGTAGATACAAACCAAACAAAGTGCTACAACTCTTCTACAGGAGCCGAAGCTACCTGTACTGGCACAGGGTACGATGGCGATTACAGCGGCAACCAACCCAGCTATACTACAAGCAGTGATGGAACGGTGATCACCGACAATGTGACAAGTCTTATGTGGACGCAAAGCACCGATATCAACAGCGATGGTTCCGTCAATAGCTCAGACAAAAGATCGCAATCAGACGCCGAGTCTTACTGTTCTAGCCTAAGTCTGGGCGGGCACAGTGATTGGCGATTGCCTAGTATTAAAGAACTTTACTCCTTAATACTTTTCACTGGCTTAGACGCAAGTTCAGCAACTGGTTGTACAACTGCCGGTGATACTTCTTGTGACACATCTACTTTAACCTTATTTCTGGATACAAATTATTTTGATAAAGCATTTGGTGATATTGCGGGTAACAACGAAAGGGGAATTGATGCACAGTATGTTACAACTACCACTTACGTATCAAAAGTTTTTGGAACCCAATCCTGTTTCTTTGGAGTCAACTTTGTCGATGGAAGAATAAAATGCTATCCAAATGCATCCTCCAGTACGTACTATCTCCGCTGCGTAAGAGGTGAGTCTAGTTATGGAACAAATAGCTTTTCCGACAATGGTGACAAGACTATCACTGACAGTGCAACTGGTCTGATGTGGCAGCAGGAAGATGCTCAATCTACAGATTTTGACAATGCCGTTTCAACCTGTGAAAATCTCTCGCTCGCTGGCTATACAGATTGGAGATTGCCCAATACAAAAGAACTACAGAGTATAATCGATTATACGCGTTCTCCAGATACAACAAGCAGTGCTGCTATAGATGCAAAATTTACCGCAACAGCTATCACAAACGAAGGGGGTAGCACTGACTATATGTACTATTGGAACTCCACTACCCACCTCAATGACACCGGCAATGGTGCTGCTGGTGCCTACAACACTTTTGGCCGAGGTTTAGGGTTTTTCAATAGTTCCCTACAAGATGTTCATGGGGCAGGTTCGCAGAGGAGCAACAATAAAACTAATGTTTCCGCAACTACAGGTGCTTCGTCAGGAACCGCCTCTGATGGTTCTACCTATTATTATAAAGGCCCTCAAGGAGATATCCTACGTCAGAACAATGGTATTCGCTGTGTACGAACTGCTAACTGATAGTGGAAAAGGAAGTTACAAGCGGAAAGAGAAACACCGGGGAAGAATACCTAGCGATTCTTCCCTGCTTTTTCAGTAAAGTTCACTTTTGAAACCATATCCCGTCTATACACTATTTTGGGGTCGCACCGATTTTGATTCCCTTCTTTGGAACCGTAAAGTTGTACTCGAAGTTCGTTCATTAGCCTTTCGCCAGGAAAATAGTGGTACGATTGCTACCTTCCAAATCATACATTGTTTTGCAGGAAACTTGCAAGTGGGAGCGGTATTTGATGTTCCAGTAAGTCTCAAGAAAACACATGATGATCCATTTGCACATCCTCCAACTGTTATCGATTTTCCTTATAAATCTCCGGGGAAATCAGTTTTTTTCCTATTTAATTCACTCCCTCTGGTAGAAGAACATTGGGAGAATGATCTGTACGATGTGATCCCCATAGAGGAAAACCTAGTCTATGGTTGCTATCTTGGACGTAACGGTCTAACATTCAATCATGCGCCAATTGGTTCCTTATGGTCTGTACCAGTCACAGATGTATATACAGAAATCGAAGCAGCATTGGAGAGGAATAGGAAACTTCAGAGAAAGACTTCTACTTTAACGGATAATTACCCTTCTGCTATAGTGGCTGCCATAACAAAACGTTCCGCAAAAATTGAATTCGATTCTCTGGCCGATCGGATTGTTACAGACTTGTGTAGACGTTTAGCAGAGATACGCGATTTAGAAGCCATGGATCAAGTGATGCCTTTGCCATTGGGCTCTAATAGTCGTACTCATCTGTATATCGGTTATGCTTTTCCTGCTGGACGTCTACATATGCTCGCTAAAGTTCTTGATCGAAGTTTACCCATATGGCAACGCCGGTTGTACATTGATGCAATCGGAGGGGGAACAGGATCCCATAGCAACGCCGACTTGGCTCTCTATTCCGAACAAAATACTATAGATGATAGCGGACTTTATTTAGCACGTCTCGCCCACGCTAGCTTACAATTGCAAGAAGATTCATTTTTATGTGCACATCTATTGGAGGTATTGTATAGATTTTTTGCTCAATACCTGGATTCTGATAGCAAAACCGCCGCGGCAGAAGCAGGAGGAGTCATCGTGGAAATCCAAAAGATACTGCCTAATTTCTCAGGGCTTGCACGCTTTCGTGCCATGCTTTTACTTGCGGTATGCAACCAACCACTTGATTTGCCTGCTGATCGCTACATTCTCACCTGTGTTTATGCAAATGACCCTTTTCCAGAATTTCTAGATTTCTATATTTTTTCCCAAGAAGACTCTATAGGAATCGTAGAAGCCAAATCTGGAGAAGTGCTTGCGCTTTCTATTGGTTTGTATGATTCACGACCAGAACCACAACCAAAGTTACCGCAATGGGAACTACCAGAATCACCTACGCTTGATGAAACAGATGCATATTTAAATGCAATTGAAACAACACCAAGTCCGGTCGAAATATCTAAAAGCTATTTGCACTTTCAATGCAAAACGAAGGATTTGTACCAAATAGTAAAGGTAAATCTTTATCTCACAACTGGTGGTTATTCAGAATCTACACTTGATGATTGGCGATTGCCCAAGAATATACCACCTGGCGATTACACAGTTACTCTTCGCCTAGAAGACAAAACCGGGCAACAGATTGCTGAGTGCATTCCCTGTGATGTACGGGTGTTGCCAGCAAAAAATGTAAAGAGGTTGGCATGAGTGATTTAGATTCTTTTCTCTGGGGATATAAAATTGTGATCGAGGTATGCTTGCTATCGTCCCGTAAAGTCAATCATTCAACGATTGCTACCTTTGAGGTAACACGTTCTTTCGCAGGAAACCTAAAATCAGGAACGAAATTCGATGCTCCCGCAAATCTCCAGCAATACCATAGTGATCCGTTCGCTAGTATGACCGTTATCGAATTTCCTCATACATCTCCGGGAAAATCAGCTTTTCTTTTACTCGATTCACTCCCTCTAGTCGCTAAAGATGAGATTTCTGATTTTTACGAAGTCATTTCCATAGACGAAGGAAGAGTCCATTATTGCGATCTCACCCCCAAAGGTCTAATATTTGACTTTCACTCGAAGGGTTCGGTAGCAGTCGCAGATATATACCCAGAGATCGAAGCAGCATTACAGCGAAATCAGAAACTTGAGCAAAAGATCGATACCTTAACGGATAGTGACTATACCTCTGGTCTGGTTGCCATCCTGAAAGCTCGCACGGCAAGAGAGGAAATCGATCCCGAACGTGATAGAATAACAATGAATCTTTGTAAGCGTTTGGCAAAGAGATACAATGTGGAAGCAAACGATCAGGTTATATTGCTTCGTTTAGGTCATAACAGTCTTAGAGGATTGTATCATAGTTATGCCTCGCCTTCTGGCCGTGAGCATATGCTTATGAAAATTTTAGATCAAAGCCTAACGGATTGGCAACGCCGTTCGTATATTGAAGCCGTTGAATACACAGGATTTCATTATTTTAAGGACATATCTTACCGTCCAAGCCCAGACTACATAGGTGATAACGGTCTTTATCTAACACGCATTGCCCAAGCCGCCTTTACAACTCGCAACAACTTCTTTGTATGTGCCCATATACTGAAAGTACTGCACTATTTTTTTGATCGTAATCTCGATATTGGCAAAATTGCCCCAGAAGAAGTACAAGGTGTAAGTACGCAAGTAGAAAAACTATTTCCGTTACTTTCAGGACTACCGTGTTTTCGTGCCAAACTCCTATTAGATGTATGCCAACGACCAATAACTTTTATAGCGAATCGATACCTTCTGACCTGTGTCTATCCAAATGACCTTTTTAGAAATCTAGACACACGTAAGCAAACACAGAAGTTACTCACAGAAGCACAACCTGGAAAAATTCTTAAACTTTCTATTGGAATTTATGATTCACGACGGAAACCACAACCGGAAGAACCAGAATCACTAGACACTATGTCTGATGAGGAGGCATTGATAGCAGCAATCAGGGCACCTCCAAGCGTGGAAATACACAAAAGCTATTTGCATTTTCAATGTAAAACAAAGGATTTGTACCAAAAAGTGGAACTAGATTTTTATCTCACAGCTGGTGGTTATTTGGAATATCCTCTCTATGACTGGCGATTGCCAAAGGACATACCAGTAGGTGATTATACGGTTACACTCCGCTGTGAAGACAAGGCTGGGCAACAGATTGCAGAGTACATTCCTTACGACGTGCGGGTGTTGCCAGCAAAAAAATCTGAGTTAGACAAATAAATACTGTTCCCCTTTTCCCCAAATAATTGAACCAGTGGAAGGAACTTGGCAAAGTTAACTACTATATTTATATTTACTTCTGAGTCCAGTAGATAGTTTGTTATTTGAGATAAGAAATTTTCTATATGAGTACTAGCAAATAAAAATTTTTGTACCCGATAGCTAAAACTATGTTTCTATCAAAGTACCAGCATACTAACGAGGAATACAAATGTCACAGTTAATGGATATACAAGAGTTCAAAGAAAAATACCTAATGGAAGCCAATCGTCGTTTTTTCCACCCATTAGGATTAAAATTAGAAGTAAAACCCGATCATTCTTTAGAGATAGAAGACCATAGAGAACACGGGTGCGGACTAAAATTTGGTTTTGATGACAAGCCAGAAGAAATCAAAGAAAAGTTCCGCGAAATGCACGCCTATGTAGAAGAGGAATTCAACAAACGCAAGCACAAAGAAATTGTAGTTTAATTGCAAAGTTCAGCAAGCGTAGCAAACAAAGCCAATATGAGATCCTTTGGATCTCATAGGGTACTTGGATAGGCACGAAAGTAGTACTTGTATGGAATTAGTCCTTATCAAACAAGCACCTCTTCATCCCCTGCTCGTGCTATGCTTATAACTCCTTCTTTTTCCATTTCCAAGATTTGCTCGCAGATGCTAGTTTGTTTGGCTTGGACATCACTCAAGCGAACTGGCCCCATAAATTCCATTTCTTCTTGGAGCCTAACACTTGCCTCTTTGGGCATATTTCGCAACACCTTCTCAACAACTTGTTCGTCTAATCCTTTCAAAGCATATACCAAATCAATGAGTTCTATACGTTGTAATAATAATTGGATAGCTCTATCATCAAGTAGTACAATATCTTCTATTAAAAATCTGTTTTTTTGGATGATTTGGTAAAATGCTGGTTGCATCGCTTCCTTTAAGACATCGTAGATCTTTCCAGAGATTGCAAGAGAATCAATAAGTTTTACCAATAAGCCAGCTCCTATTTCTTGTAGTTTTCCACTTTGCAATGCTGACTCCAGTTCTGGTAGAATAGATGTGATAGGAGCAAACGGATCTACATCTGCGATGAGCTTATCATTCATTTCTGTAGCAGTAGCAACGATGCTTTCTGGTAGAGCAGATACGATGTGTGGTAAACCTCGCTCCAAATGTATCGCAATAAGTGTTAAAACATGAGCAAATTCGGTGGGAATGTGATCTGTATCGGTTGAGACTTCCTGCAATAGTTTGATAAAATTGGCGATTCTTTCCGCAGATTCTGGTAGTGGAATTTCTTTCCCATCCTTTTCAACGTTATCGAGAAGAGCATCTATTTCATCATCGGATAAAATTTTTGCATTGGAATCAGCTTCTTCTTGTTGGTTCATTTCTCGTAAGATACTTAAAATCAAAACCTTGTCAATAATTAATTCTTCTGCAAAGCCTTAGAAAATTCCACCTGGGTTCCATAACAATTGGATTCTCTATAATCTACTCCAGAGGCAAGCCACGTTTTTCATCCCAATCTTTTAATTTCCACGCGGCAACTACAAACCAAAGAATCGATGCAAAAACCAGGTATTCATACAAACCAAAACCACCATTTGCAAGCCCTTTGAAGTCCGAAGCGGGAATTCCAATCACGTCGGCAACTTCGCGGATCATCAAAACCATGGGTCCAAATAAAAGTATAGGCATAAGTATCCAACAATACAAATATGTTTTTATAACGCTCTTCCAAGAAAGAGTGATCCGGCTAATGACGTTATAGTAGAAATCACGGGGATGCGTTTGTTTTCGTATAATCTGTAACCTGCGAATGGGAAATAGAAAAGAGTAAACCATTCTGTAACAATACAGGAATTGTCCGCTTCTAAAGGGGAAAAGTCCAAGAACCTAGTTCCTATGCCATTGAGAGTGCTCATACTTTCTGAGTATGCAGCAAAGATTTAAAAGGCAAGTCAATTATTTGGAGTTTTTAGATGGAAAAACAACTTTTTGCGATATACTTTCGTCTATTTACAATGGAGGCTACTGTGAAAAAAGATCCATATAAAAAATTCAGACGGAAAATTAAAATTCCTACATCCAAACAAATCCAACCCAAGAAAGGCAAAGGCAGTTACAAGCGAAATGAGAAACACCGGGGAAGAATACCTAGCGATTCTTCCCTGCTTTTTGCATAACTCACCCTACTTTGCACCTCCCTATACCTTAACATTTTTATTGAATTCCTTTCACACACTCCGCCCCTGACTCCCACATTTTTACAGCCTGCAAAAACTTTTCATTAAAGTCATTACCTGAGAATGGATTCTGGTTGGTTACCAAATTGCAATCAGCAACAGCATAGGAAGAGCCAGGAAAGCCATTGGAATGCTGGTACCCCTGTTTGTCTAAGATACCTCCAATATCTCGCACAATTGCCTTGCCATCCATGACAAAAGTTTCAATGTACCATTCTTCGATATTAGAAACAGAAGTGAGTTTCCTCTGGAAAAAAGGATTTTCAGCAGGCTTCATATGAATTAAAATCGCAGGTGCATGGCATACCAACCCCACGGGTTTGTTTGCCTTACCAAATTTGTTGATCAACAAATGCACCTCCTGATTCATCAGTAGATCATCCATCAGTCCCTGCCCTCCTGGAATTACAAGACCTGCAAACCTATCCAAGTCTGTCAGCACTTGCCGGAGACTCAGAACATTCTTAAACTCTGCTGAGTTTTTTACCAAATCCAAGGCAATAGATACCCCTTGCGGATTCTCTTTCCAATACTTCTTCTTCAAACTCTCAGGGTCAACCACCGGCTTGCTGCCATCCGTAGTAGCGATCACGATAGAATACCCCTGGTCTTTCAGCATCTTGTATGGCTCGTAGAATTCACTCAAAAAAAAGCCAGTTTTATAAGTCTTTCCATTGCGTAACAATTTCGTATGAGTCGCAGACAGCACAAATAGAATTGATTTTTGGGGATCTGTTTGCATAGCTCCACTGTCTGTTTTGTTCACAAATATGTGGCTAGGGCCAGAACTACAATGTATGAGCATTACGAGTACGACTACAAATATTAATATACTTTTGATTTTCATGTTTGCTCCTTTGCAGTTAGAATCATAGCAAAGAAACAAATCATTTCATTAACCTAGGTTAATAGTCTTAGAAAAACTATTTCTTAGCATTAAAAATTGCCACACATCATACCAGTTTCTGTC
>JBCCIA010000297.1:0-7807 GCA_039028475.1 Spirochaetota bacterium
CTGTCTGGTTCCTTTGACAAGTTTTACGTGAACTACGGCTATTTTATGATGGTTATTACCGCAATCGCTTACTTTGGTAGAATTATCTACTTAGCTATTTTCCAAAGTCCTAGTGTTGGTTTGGTATGGGGTTTCAAAATTATCACCGATCCCTTCCATGACATCAAACTGTATTGGAAAGCACCGTTTGACTTAATGAGAGGAATCAAATACGAACACGACTACGAAGAATTGCGTGGTGCAGGAGCCTAAGATCCGTGATATTCAATGCTGTCGAAAATAGTAGTTTAGGGTTTTATCTAACAAATTTTTTTCCCAGAAAGATGCTAACAGGTCTTTTTGGGAAACTATCCCATTCGGAAAATAAGCTAGTTATCAAACTCTTATTTTTCTTCTTCAAGCTATTTTCAGGCAGCTTAAATCTCCACGAAAGTAAGAAACAGGACTTTCGTTCGTTCCACGACTATTTCATCCGTGAACTCAAGCCAGGACTCCGACCCATTGATTCGGACAAACTGGCTTTTGTCAGCCCATGTGACGGAATTGTAGGTGCATTTGGCAAGATAGAAGAGAATGTACTCATGCAGGTAAAACAAGAAAGCTACAAATTGGAGGACTTTCTCTGTGGTGATAGTGAACTCATCCAAACCTTCCGCAATGGAACCTTCCTTACCCTGCGTATCAAGCCTAACTTCTACCACCGCTTTCATATGGCTTACGACGCAACAATCAAAAAAGTGGGCCTAATCCCTGGAGAGCTTTGGAACATCAACCAAGCTACCCTGAAAAAAGTTAAATCGCTTTTTACCAAAAACGAACGAGCCATACTTTTTGCGCAAAATGAAGACTTTAACATGGCAATCATTCCAGTTGGGACAGTACTTGTTGGCAGCATTAAGCTCAATATGCTAGACTATTCTTTCAACCATAAGTACAAAGATCCCATTTATTTGCATACCGATTGCCAAGCCAAAAAGGGCGAAGAACTAGGAATGTTTCATTATGGTTCCACAGTTGTGATTCTATTAGACAAACAGGTAACATTTGCCGAAAATATGCAACTAGCCAACTTTGTCAAAGTAGGCGAAAAACTACTTACCCTTCCCGCCTCTAAAAATACTAAGAACCTATCAGAAAAGTCTGTTAGTAAGACAATGTCTTGAACGCTATAAAAGATTAATTGTTTGCTCTTTTCCTCTAATATTTTAGATTTGGAAAAAGGTAACAATTATGGAGACCCAAGACAACAACGAGCAGTGGCAAGAACCCAGACACAACCTTTTTGCAGTAGAAAAATTACAGTATGCTCGTGGCAATCGTCCCAAAGTTGATTGTATCCTTTGTGCTGTAAGAGACAAAGACCCTGATGTTCCTAATCTGGTCATTGCTGAAACTGCTCTATCAATTGTTTCCATAAACCTGTACCCGTACAATCCTGGGCACCTAATCATCTTTCCTAAAAGACATATCTTAAGCTATTTAGACCTATCGGAAGAAGAAGCCTTAGACATCCATCGCCTATCACAAAAAAGTATAAAAATATTAACCGAAGCATGGCATCCGCAAGGTTTCAATCTAGGTTACAATATTGGTAAATTTAGCGGTGGTTCCATTCCACACATCCACCGCCACATAGTGCCACGTTTCCCCAATGAAGCAGGTTTTCTAGACGTATTTGCAAATACAAGAATTGTAATTTATGAACCAGAAAAAATGCAAACAGAGCTGATACGCTTGTGGAACGAGTCTCTATGAGTTTTTTTGGTATATCGTTTGGCCTAAAAATTTGAAGTTATCAGAAATTCCAAATAGAGTTTCAGAGTGACCAATGATGAGAATGCCATTTTTCTGCATAACTCGGCTGATTTCAGCAAACAATTTTTGCTGCGTAGGTTTGTCAAAATAAATGATTACATTGCGGCAAAAGATAACATCTATTTTTTCATGAATAGGCAGTGGAGATTGCAACAGGTTCAATTTTTGGAATTGGATCAAACTCTTTAAGTCTGCTTTAGCAGTATAGGTTTTGCTTTCACTATCATTGTTTTCTACAAAATATTTTGCCAATAAATCCCTACGAATCGTTGCCATCCTGTCCTGTTTGTATACTCCTTCAGATGCTGTCTGCAAAACATTTGTATCAATATCAGAAGCATAGATCTTGATATCCCAACCAGACTTTCCTTGGAAAAATTCGCGCAAAACAATTGCTAAGGAGTACGGTTCTTCCCCCGTAGAGCAAGCAGAACACCAAAAGCGCAGTTTCTTAGGAGAATAGGTTTGTCGAGTATTCCTTTCGACTTCTGGTAGGTACTTATTTTTCAAATATTCGAAGTGGTGGTTTTCACGGAAAAAATCAGTTTTATTGGTGGTAACCCTATTGATGATCTCTAAAATTTCTTTTTGGTAAAAACTGGGACTACTCTTTAATTCATGGACATATTTTTCAAAATTAACGATTTTATTGATGCGCAAACGAATGTTGAGACGAGATTGCAGCATAATTCTTTTGTGAGCGGCAAGAAATATTCCCGTCTCTTTATAAACAATATCTTTGAGGTAGGTAAACTCTTTTTCTTCAAGATTGCTGATTGAACTAAGGATGTCTGTCACAGTAGAATTTCTACTATAAGTTCGATTTTTTGTAAACTTTTAAATGGAAATTAAAATATTTTTTAGTAGCCTCGAGGCTTGTACTCATTGGTAATATCATTGAACTCTTCCGAAGAGAGTATCTTTTCAATATCCATAATAATCACAAAGCGATTGTCTTTCTTGGCAACCCCGATGATATAACGGGAAGAAATGCCTTTTACGGAAGGAGGCGGTGGATCAATTTGTGAAGGACTGAAGTGAACAACATGTGAAACCTTATCTACTACAATGCCTAAGGACTTGCCATTGATCTTGACAATGATGGCGCGGTTGATCTGAGACTCGGTAGTCTTTTTATTCATGATTTTTTTACTTAGATCAATCATATTGACGATATTTCCACGATTGTCCATAAGACCGACAAAGTAATCTTGTGATTTAGGAACTTTGATGAGATTTGAAACTTTGACAATTTCCTCTACATTGACAATAGAAATAGCATAATCTTCTTCCCCAATTGTAAAAGTAATGTATTGTTCGTTCAGATGGTTATTGTCTGTTTCCGTATTTCCCATAGATCTGTTTACTGGCTCCTATAACCCGTATAAAAAAAATAGCTTCCTACAACAACAAAAATTAAAACCTTTGCAAGTAAAGGATCGCGCTTCCGCAAAGTCCAGTCCAAACCGCCAAATAAAAAGCCCAAAGCTCCTAAAGCGAACCCTAGAATTACGTAATCAAAAAAATACTGGTAAACCAGAAAGGCCAACCCTACGCCTACGGTTGCATCGTGGAACTCACCCCAAAAACGCTGTTTGACCCTCTGCCAGAGAGGCTCTTTCGGAGCTTTTTGTCTACGAGGACGCCTCAATCTATCAAAGAAACTTTCGCCAGGTAAGGATTCTTTTGTAGAGTAATCACCAGATTTGTCTAAAGATAGGTCTGATTCGTCGCGTCCTAAAGAAACTTTTGCTAGACCATAGATACCAGACAAACTCTGTAATAGGCTGTCATCAGGGATACAGGAGAAGATATGTTTGAAAGCAGCAATCTTCCGTTTTAGGGAAAGATTGCGATTTTGTGTAACTTCCTGCTCACGGATAGCTGTGCCTTTCTTCACAACAGCTACATAGGTTTTTCCACCTTCAGAAGCAGGTTTTAGCTCTAAACGGACTAAGTCTTCTTGGAAATTGTAGTCCGCTCGTAGAATATCTCCCTCGGGAGTCTTGGCAACATAAACCTTCTGGTAGCCAGCAGTCTTGACTCTGCTGGGCTTCCACCAGGTTCGATAGCTTAGATAATCCGGTTTATTAGCCATACAGAGTTACTATCGGTGTATTAAAATCACAGCTTAATAAATGTCTCGGATTTACTCTGGAAAAAAATTATTTTTTCTTATGTCTATTAGCTCTTCTCTTTTTCTTTCTCTTGTGAGTTGCTATTTTTCTTCGTTTTCTTTTTTTTCCAGATGGCATCTAGAACTCCTTTGTTGTAAATTTTTATCCCAAAAAAGACTAATGGGTATTATAACGGTAAAATTAATCCAAATATTTTTGTAAACTTCTATTTTTCTTTAATTTGGAAATGAGAACTTTCATGTCCTGGACACCTTCCTGGGAGGTAACCAATAAAACGTCGTCCTCTTCGACTACTATCAAGTTATCTACGCCTAAAAAAGCAATCAAATTCTTTTTTACCGAAGAAATGTTCCCTTCTGCCCTATGGTAGACGACATTCTTTCCGACATGGTAATTACCGTCTTCTTCTTCAGGTATCACCCGTGCTAAGGAAAGCCATGAACCTACGTCATCCCAAGAAAAGGTAGCTTTTACCATACGAATATTGGTACACTTCTCCATAAGGGCTTTATCAATTGGTTCTGAGGGAATTTTTTTAAAAGTCGCAGCTAATTCTCCCATTCGTTTGAAGGGAAAAGATTTTTGCAGTGGATGCAAAATATAAGGAGCAAACTTCTGCATCTCCTCTAAGAGGATAGAAGTTTTCCAAATAAAAATTCCTGGATTCCAGTACATAGTTTTGCGTTTGATATATTTCTTTGCTGTTTTTATATCTGGTTTTTCAAAAAAAGATTTCACTTCAAAACCAGTATAGGTAGGTTTACCAACAGATATATAACCATAACCGGTTTCAGGGCGATTAGGTTTAACTCCTAATAGGACCAAATGCTCTTTTGCTTCTAGAATACCAGCCTTAACGCAAGCCGTGAACTCTTTGTTGGGATTGATAAATGCATCAGCTGATAAAACAACCTGCACTGGATCTTTAAATTTCTTTTGGAAGTACAACGAAGCCAAGGCAATGATAGGAGCAGTATTCTTACCTTCAGGCTCTATAATAAAGTTCTTCTCAGGAAAATTCTTTTCCTGCTCCAAAATCACTTTTTTTAAGGGAGCGTTGGTTCCAATAAAAATTCGATCGATACTGGTAATGGTTAGCGCCCGAGTGAGGGTTTCTTTGAGGAGTGTTTTATTGGAATATACTTTTAACAATTGTTTGGGCAAAGATTTACGCGAGCGAGGCCAAAATCTTTCACCGATCCCTCCAGCAAGTATTAAAACAACAGGTTTTTCATCCAATAAAGACTCTTTCATTCGACTATCCTCAATTTTTTTTTGGGTGTACCTTTTGGAGCAACACGTTGGCTTAGATCAGGCAATGGAGTATTGCCGAGAATGAGGGTACCAGCGTTTTGACTCATCTTATTGTAGAGAGTGTATTGCTTCATATGTGGGTACTTTTGTAAAAATTTTGCCGTCTTTTCCAAGCGCTCAAAGTAAGCCTCATCCCGCTGGATTTCCTCAATGGCAAAAAGCTCTCCTTGCAAGCGTGCGAGCTTTTTCTGAGAAAATTGCTCAATATCCTGCTTGGTATTTTTTTGCAGACTGTTTAACAACGCTGCACTGGGAAATGTAGTTCGTAGTATTTGTAAGTTTCTCACAAGATAGCCGTTACCACTAGCTTGTCTTTGGATTTTTTGCAACAATTGCTGCAAACCTTCCCCTGTAAAAGCCTCGCGTATCTTTCCCCATTGCGTCGGCTCTTGGAAAGTATACAAATAGCGATGGGTCTCTTGTGCGAAAATCTCCTGCAAATGTTCGCGAACCGATTTTGCAGAAGAAGTTTTTTCCTGGTAAAATTGCTGCAATGTCCTGGGTTGCATGCGATAGGAGTACGTATAGGAGACAACAATAGGCAGTTTGCCTGGAAAGAACTCCTCCAATAAAGAATGCCGCAGGGTAAAGCTATCTCGTTTCTCTTTCAAAGAAAAGCGAGATAAGTGCAATTTTGCAGGGAAAAAAAAATCAGGAACCAACACTAGTCCTGGTTCACTATAGATACGAACATTTTTACCAGTTTTTGAGATAACTGCCAGAGCCTCTCCCGGAAGAACACGAAAGATTACCGTATTGAGAACATAGAAAAGACTCGATACAAATAAGAGAATGGCAAAAACTCTGGCATAGTACAGCATAAAGAAGAAATTACAGTAAGATCAGGATCAATCCTCTTTCGCTTCTTTTGGATTCGGTCGATCTTCTGTAGGAGACACTTGCAGTTTGATAGATTTAGAGGGAATAATAGTAGAAACGGCGTGCTTGTAGACAAGTTGCTGCTTGCCATCATGCTCTAGAATGAAGGTAAAGTTATCAAAGCTAATCACCTTACCTTTTAAAGGAACTCCATTTAGAAGATAAACAGTCAAGTCAATCCTATCTTTACGCGCTGAGTTTAATATATGATCCTGTATATTGTTTTTGCCAGACATTTTTAGCACTCCCCTGAGTTGTTTTTTATATATTCCAAAGCCTCATTATAGGCTATCGGTACTGCTAAAGGCTCTTTTCGAAACCACGTTATTTGTTTTTTCGCATAATTTCTATGAGATTTTGCAAATAACTCATAGAAATTTCCACTATCGATTTTTCCCTTAATATTTTCAACTGCAAAATTATATCCCAACGATTTTAGAGCAGGGCAATCCTCTCCGTATGCTTGCATGACACTCCTAGCTTCCTCTAGCATGCCTCGTGAAATCATGTCCTTTGCCCTTGCATTGATCCGCTGGTAGAGGACGTCTCTCGACCAATCTAAAAAAACACCTACAACCTGGATTCCTTTGCCGAGAATACCATTTTGTGGAGCTTGTTTTTGGATCTTAGACCATTTTTCTCCGGTAGTTAGAATGACTTCCAAGGCTCTAGATACTCGATACACATCATTAAAAGCCAATAACTGTGAAGTTTCGCTGTCCTTTTCCTGCAATAACTTCCACCTTTCCTCTTTTTCCATCGCATTGACTTTTTTGTGGACATCGGAGGGTATCTTAGGAACAGGTAGCATCCCATATAAAAATGCACGCAAATAAAACCCCGTTCCACAGGTAATGAGCGGAACTTTTCCTCTAGAATACACAGAATCCAGGCTTTTCTGAGCCAATCCAACGAAATCAGCTGCATTGATCCTCTGATCAGGCTCCAGAAAGTCTACCAAGTGGTGCTGCAATTGCAAACGGAACTCTCTACTAGGTTTGGAAGTACCAACCTCTAAATGCCTATAGACCTGCCTTGAGTCAAAACAAAGAACTTCAAAATACTTTGGGTCAAGCTGCTTTGTCAATTCTGTTTTGCCACTTCCCGTTGCTCCACACAATAAAATAATCTTCCTAGCTTGGATATCCACCCCCTATTGTAAGGCTATATTTTCTCCTTTACAGCCGATTGACTGCAATAGAAAAAATATACAAAGCTAATATCCATGAAAATAAATAATATCCATTGGTCTATAGGAATCCTAATTTGCATAAAACTATTACTCCACTTACTAGCTATAAATCAATATGGCTACTTTATTGATGAATATTATTATCTTGCTCAAAGCAAAAACTTAGCACTTGGATATGTAGACCACGCCCCTCTATCCATATGGATCTTAAAGTTAGCAACACTATTTATAGGTGACTCCCTACTGAGTATACGTTTGATTTCCGCATTAGCAGGTATGATGGTCATTTACATCACAAGTAAAACCGTGGAAGAAATGGGAGGGAAGAGCTTTTCCCAATTTTTAGCAGGACTTACTATACTCATCGCTCCTATTTATCTAGGAATTCATAAGTTCTATTCGATGAACAGTTTGGAACATTTCTTTTGGACACTCTCCATTCTCTTATTACTCCGACTTATTAAATACA
>JBCCIA010000298.1:0-7797 GCA_039028475.1 Spirochaetota bacterium
ATTTAGTGCGACTATATCTACCCCACCCAAAAAACGGGCCTTTCTGAATTCGATTACTTTTTGCATTTTAATCCTTGTTGAACTTATAACATGTATTCAAAATCGTAATGGTGAATCCCAATATTATTGATAGGGAACCTTCCATACCTGCTAATTTTAATACAATACCTGTTTATGATAAAAATCCTGAAGTTATCAGAGATTTATGGAATCTTTATAATAATGTCAATGAGTCTACTGCTCAAGAAGCATACCATAATGCTCTTGCCTGGATAAAAGATCTCCATGTGATGTTTAGTTATGGGGTCATCAATCTCAAACAGCGCTCTCATGTTGAACAACTGTTCTATGGCATCTGTCACAAGGTTCGTAGCATACTTGAAACCAATTTCCAACCTCGTATATACCAAGAAATCTTAAAGGATATTAACGAAAGACTAGTAGATAAATATTTTATCAATTTTTCCCTATTTGCGTCTACACCAGATGCATGGGCTCTTGGGCAGTTATTTCCGATTGTACCACTGAACAGACTTGATGAGTATCCCGAGTCAAGGGCTACTTTAAATGATTTGACTTGTGACTCTGATGGGAAATTCAAAAAGTATGTTCATAACCACGAAACGAATACAAGCCTGCCTGTACATTCACCCATAGAGACTGAACCATATTTGGTTGGAATATTCCTAGTTGGAGCGTACCAAGAAATTATGGGTGATATGCACAATCTTTTTGGTTCGGTTCATTCTATAAGCATCAACATAGAAAAAGATGGCAATTTTACATTCAATGATAAAATTAAAGGAGATACAGTTAGAAAAGTCCTTGACTATGTTGATTTTGAATCAAAACTAGTAGGAGAAAGGCTTAGAAAGCGTTTACAAGAATATGCAACAAGCACTGACAAACAAAATCTTTATATGCAAGAGTTAGAAGGTCTACTGAATGGCTATACATATTTAGAAAATTGAAAATTATACTGAAGTATTAAAATCTATTGAAGGTCTTATTTTTATATAAAGCTAACCATGTTCCCAGTTCCACTTATAATAGCCTGTAGTGTTGCTTATGCGGGTAGGAAAATATATAAAGGGTTAGCCAGTCCCAAGAAGAAAGACTTATCCTCCCATTCTGACACAAACAATTTAACCAATGAACTTACCTCCATAGGAAAATCAGTTGATGATAGAATAAAAGCTTTTAACAAGGAAGTTGATCATTGCTTCCCAATTTCAGCAATTGCATTAGGACTTGCAACAGCAGGTTCTCTTTTTTTTCACCCTCTAAGTATTATCAGTGTTCCAATAAGTCTATATGTTAGTTGGCCAATTTTTAAATTAACAATAAGAAGTTTATTTGTAGAACGCGAAGTAAAGTCAGAATTATTAGATGTTATTGCTATTACTTCTTCTCTTTCATTAGGCTATTATGTTATAACGGCATTATGTAACTTTGTTTATTTTCTAGCTTTGAAAGTATTGAATGAAACAAGGGACAGTACTGGTAAAAAATTAATTAATGTATTTTCGAAACAACCTCTCTACGTTTGGGTCTTAAAAGATGAAATAGAAGTGAAAATCCCTTTTAAAGATTTACAGAAAAATGATGTAATTGTCATCAATACAGGAGAAGTTATACCGGCAGATGGTACAATTATAGAAGGCCTTGCTACTATAGATCAACATATATTAACAGGCGAAGCACAACCTTATGAAAAGTCAGTGGGTGACCAGGTACTTGCAGCAACTGTACTCTTAGCAGGTAGAATTCATGTTAAAGTTGTCAAAGCCGGTCAAGAAACAATTGCTGTACAGATTGGCGAAATTTTAAATAATACATCAAAATATGAATTATCCATGCAAACACGTAGCCAAAAGCTGTCAGATAAGTTTGTAATACCTACGTTAGCAACAAGTGCTTTTGCCTTTTTTACTCTGGATGTACACAAAGCCATTGCTATAATATGTGCTAATTTCACAGAAGTAAATCGAGTTGTAAGTCCAATAGGCATGCTAAATTTTCTTGATATAGCATCTAAAAACAATCTTCTCGTTAAAGACGGGCGCGTTTTAGAAATGCTAGATACTATTGATACGGTTGTATTTGATAAAACGGGAACATTGACGCTTAATCAATTTTCTTTGGGTAACATCCATGTCTGTGGAAAAACTGAAGAGAGCGATTTACTTATGTATGCAGCTGCCGCAGAATATAGACAAAGTCATCCTATTGCTAAAACAATTATTAAGGCTGCCAAAGAACGAAATTTAGATTTACCCAAAATCTCTGAAAGTAGTTATAAAATTGGCTATGGAATTAAGGTAGAAATCAACAATCAGAAAGTCAAAGTAGGAAGTATTCGCTTCATGGAGATGGAAAAGATCCTCATACCTGAAGATATAAGGGAACTTCAACAACAAAGCCATAAAAAAGGTTACTCATCGATTTTTGTAGCGGTAAATGATAATCTTGCCGGTATGTTAGAGATGAAACCAGTTATTAGGCCAGAAGCTAAAGACATAGTGCAAAAATTATTGAAGCGTAACCTATCTCTTTACATCATCTCTGGGGATCATGAAAACCCAACGAAAGAGCTAGCACAAGAACTTGGCATCGACAACTATTATGCCGGTGTATTGCCACATGAAAAATCTGAATTAATTGAACAACTTCAACGAAAAGGTAAATCAGTCTGTTTTATAGGCGATGGTATCAATGACTCCATCGCCTTAAAAAAATCGAATGTCTCTATTTCATTAAGAGGAGCTTCCACTGCGGCAACGGACACAGCACAGATTATATTGATGGATGAATCGATTGCAGAACTTGATAACCTTTTTGAAATCTCTAGTGATTTTAATGCCAATCAAAAAAAAGGTCTTACTGCCGTCTTTTTACCAGGTGTAATGTGTGTTAGTGGAATTTTCTTTTTACATCTAGGAATATTTTCCACGTTCATTTTTTACAATATTAGTGCTCTCGCAGGTCTAACGAATTCTATGCTGCCTAGACTTTTGAGTTCAAAAAAATACCAACCTAAAGCCTTAAAAAAACAAATCAAATGAGCATAAATACAGATAAGTTAAATGAATATTTGTTACAATATTACAGGAGTTATCTAAGTTATTGTGATGAATTAGATTTTTCACATATAGATATGAACTTTAGTTTAGAAATTGGTAGACGAGCATCATCTCTAAAGAAAATCTTATTAGATTCATACGAAGAAGGATATGTCGAAGATACAGACTATGTTGTTAAACCTTTAAATGCAATAGAAAGATTAAATAAAATTATTCACTATACCCCACTTTCAAGGGAACTTCATAAAGAAAAGATATTAAATTATTGTACAAAAAGCCTAAATTGAAAAAAAGGAACAATGAGTGCAATACCTGAGCCGGAAATTCTGATTTATAACCTCGAACATTATGGTTTAATCGCAGCGATTTGTAAGAAATTGCAAATATCAGAACGTATAGACAAAAAAATACCATGCTCCGATCCTCGGAAAAAAGTATCAACTGGAACAGCGGTTATGGCTATGATTTTAAACGGTTTAGGTTTTATCAATCATAGGTTATATAGTCCGTTATAAATGAAAAGCTAATTTACATCTATAAAAAATTCCTTTCAATGTCTTAGTACATGAAGCAATTTTTTCCAACTTTTTTGTGACCATTTCTTTTAAATCCTCTTTATCGCTTGCAGAATAAACATTCATCTCCACGTTCTTTAAATAATTCCATACAAATTCATCAGGATTATATTTAGGCCAATATCTCGGAATGTTTTCTATATGAATTTTTTTATGTTTTTCTTCATAGTCTTTTATTTTATTTGCAGTATGAACAGGTGCATTATCCATAAAGATATATAAATGCCTATTTGGGTGCTGCTTCCTCATTTTTTCTAAAAATTCTATGACTTTGTCTGAATTTATTCTGCCATCATGAAGTTCAAATAATAAAAAACCACTTTTACTTATTGCAGAAATTGCTGATATAGAACCTCGTTTTCCTGTTACTTCTATTTCAGGTCTTTTTTTTGCCGGAGCCTATGATTTGTTTTCAATGATTCATAATTGCCTGTCTGTTTATACTTTTTTATCCATCTATATATTGCAGTTTGTTCTACTGAAAACATTGAACATAATGTTTTTATAGGTATTCTTTCTTCCAGATGACCTTTTACTGCTGCAACTCTCTGTTCATATGTGGGTTGTTTTTTTAACATATGGACAATATATTTTTTACCAAATATGTACAAGTGTTTTTTTGTATTTATTTTAAAATAAACTATAATAAAATTTGAAGTTTTTGTTTGCAACCAAACTTGAATATCTTGTTTAGAATTAGTTTGTACCGCTACTCGATTAGAAGAAATAATTTTTTCGTTTGCGGTTTCCGAAAAGCTATCTGACGCTGGGAAAGTAAATTCCAGTGCAGTGACTGTCTCGGCTTCATCTAAAAATTTAGTAACTTCTTGAGAAACTGCAATATTTGGAAATCCTGGTATAATGCAGGGAATAAGTCCTAAATAACCAGCTTGATTTCGCTCTTTAATAGCAAACCCTAATTTTGACATATTGATCCTTTTAGTTTTTGAAGAATATAATTATTTTGCTAATAACTCAGCGATTCTTCTATTTTATCTAGAAACTCTTCCATATATTGTTTTCCCTGCCCAATCGCTTGCAAAAAAGATGTACCTACTACAACAGCATTAATTTCTTGTATAGATGCAAGCTGCCTGATATCACTAGCTTGCTTAATTCCCATTCCTGCTGTAATGGTAACATGAGGAGCAATCGTTTTAATATCTTGTGCACATTTTTTAATATGAGACAAATCATCCATTTTACCTGCTGTTACAGGAGCACAACCAAGATAGATCATACCATTCATTATAGATTTATTTAATGATCTCTTAATTTCTGTTGTTGTCATACTGGGGACAATGGAAACAATGCATTCAACATCTGCTTGATTGATACTACTACTATATTTATCTATAAATTCCTCGTCATCCCATTCTAATACTATACCATCAATCACAGTTGCATACTGCTGTAAAATTTTTTCTATTCCCATTTCTTTCATTGTTTGACGATATAAAACTGCAAAATTAGGTTTTTTAGTAGCTATTATTTCTTGGGATACAGGCATTTCTGTTATAGATCGATTGGCTGCATAATGAGCCTGTATAATAATATCACTTGCTGTAGCAAAGTCACCATTGACAGGAAATGTAGTCTCAATGATTGTAACACACTTCCGTTGTTCTAACATAGTCCTAATAGAAAAGTAAGTATCTAGATCAGGAAAACCTGGAATAATATATCAAACAGAATGGTACAATAGCAAGCCAACCACAATCAGAAATAAAACCAGAAATACCCGGTTTACAAGTCTTCCGATTAGCATCCGACGCTACTATAGAACAAGCCATCCAAAAATTAGAAGAATGTAAATACGCCTATTTAGTTTAATCCCAAAAGCAAGTATGAAACTATTGCAAGAAGAGATTAACAATCTGCTTAACACAGAAAAAATAACACCTGATGATTTCATAATACCTTTTAGCCATGAAGAGTACCATCAGCGACTGAATCGTGTTCGACAATTGATGGAAAAAGAAAAAATAGATCTTCTATTTGTGTCATCACAAGAAGGAATGTGTTATTTCCATGGCTACCAGACAAACTGGTACCAAATAAATTGGCCTCCACTAAGTGGTACAGCCATTCATATTGACAGCGATCAAATGATACACTTCGATTTTTGCGATGAAATCAACTCACTACGTTCCACGTCGATACTTAACGATATTCGTTTTTATCCCGATTTTTCGAACCACTTACTTTCTTTTTTATTAAATGAACTCAAGAAAGCCGGTTGGCTTACTAGTAGGGTAGGATTAGAGCTAAGTGGCTGCCGTCCAGGCAGAGTGATTAGTCAGCAAATGGAAAAAGCTTTTATCAGTAGTGACCTTATTGTTAAAGATACCACAACTCTGCTAAAGAAAGTCATGTTGCAAAAATCTCCTCGTGAAATTGAGTATATCGAAAGAGCTGCCTTTATTGTAGAAGTAGGACACAAAGCTCTTATGACTCATTTAAGACCAGGAGTGAGTGAACTCGACATGGCGGCAGAAGTTAACTACGCGATGATGAAACAAGGAGGAGAACAAGCGAGCTTGATTCTTGCTTTACGCTCAGGACCACTTGCATCTTTCCATGGGATGCCAACAAAACGGATTATTAAACCCCAAGATACAGTAGCTATGGATCCCTGCGGAGTTGTGAATCGCTACCATGCTAATCTCGCGAGAGCTTACTATCTAGAAGATCCTCCAGAATCTTTAGTAAAGCTTTACAAACTTGCTGGTAATGCCTTCCGACTATTTTCTTCTCTAGCTAAAGCAGATACACCTATTGCACTTGTGAATAAAGAAATGCGTCGTTATTACCAACAAAGTGGAATCTGGGAACTTCGTGACTGGGTTGGAGGATACGGTCTTGGATTGAGCTTTCCTCCTGATTGGGTCTGTGATAAAATTTTTACTATCGACGAAGAACAACCAGAAGGTGCTTTCGTAGAAAATTTTGTTTGCAACTATGAAAGTAGATTTCGAACCTTCTTAATCGATTCATTTGTGATACAAAGAGAAGGGGCGAAGCGACTTACAACACTCACACCAGAATTGATAATTGTCGGATAATTTCTTTAAGATAGCCTTGTTTTAAAATCTTCATAACCAAAATTCTTAATTATCTCAACTCCTGACTGTTCAGTATATAATGCTATAGTTGGAAGATTTACACCATTAAATGTATTGGTTTTTACCATTGTATAGTGGGCCATATCTTCAAATACCAACTTGTCCCCCACCTTTAGAGGTTCTTTAAAAGAGTAATCTCCGATAACGTCTCCAGCGAGACAGGTAAGCCCGCCAAACCTATAGGAGTATTCAAATCTACCTTTTTCTCCTGAACCAATTATATTTGGTCGATAAGGCATTTCAATAACATCTGGCATATGGCATGTTGCAGAAGTATCTAAAATGCCTATTTGCATATCGTTATTTATTATATCTATAACTTTTGTAACTAAATACCCAGTATTTAATGCAATCGCCTCCCCTGGTTCTAAGTATATTTGGACTTTGTATTTGTTTCGTAAATACAAAATAGTTTCAATAAGACTTTCTATATCATAGTCATTTCTAGTGATATGGTGCCCACCACCTAAATTTAACCACTTTATATTTGTAAGGTATTTAGAAAACTTCTCTTCCACAACTTTAACTGTTCTAGCTAAAGTATCAGAGTTTTGTTCGCACATTGTATGAAAATGAATGCCATCTAAATTCTCTAATTCTTCTGATTCAAAATTATCAAGAGTAACACCCAATCTAGAGTTCTTATAGCAAGGATCATAAATAGGTGTTTCAATCTCAGAATACTCAGGATTGATTCTAATACCACATTCTATTCTCTTAGTAGAATTCCCTTTCACTTTTTTTTGGTATTTTCTTAGCTGATGAAATGAGTTAAAAACAATGTGATCTGCATATGCCATCAACTCATCAAATTCTTCCTCAATATATGCTGGAGAGTAAATGTGAACTTCTTTCCCCATTTCTTCAAAACCTAAACGAGCTTCAAATAGGGAACTGGAAGTGACGCCATGCAGATAAGTCCCAATTAAAGGGAACATAGAGGAAGATCAAACGTAGAAGTTTTTGAGGATACAGCACGAATCCACTTTTGGTCGTCTCAAATGCGACAAAAAG
>JBCCIA010000299.1:0-7767 GCA_039028475.1 Spirochaetota bacterium
TGGTAGTCTATACACAATCAATAAGAAAGAGGTTTGAGAATTATGAAAATCAACGACAAATTACCAGAGTTTACCCTACAGGCTTACCAAAATGGAGATTTCAAAGAAGTTTCTGACAAAGACGTACTAGGAAAATGGGCAATCTTCCTATTCTATCCAGCTGACTTTACCTTCATCTGCCCAACTGAATTGGGAGACATGGCAGATCATTATGCAAAACTTCAGGAGTTAGGCGTAGAAGTATACTCGGTATCTACAGATACACACTTTGTCCACAAAGCATGGCACGACGCAAGTGATACCATCAAAAAAATCAAGTATCCTATGCTCGCAGATCCAACAGGTTCACTCAGTAGAGCGTTCAATGTCATGATAGAAGAAGCAGGGCTTGCTACCAGAGGGAGTTTCCTCATCAACCCAGAAGGACTCGTCAAAGTAATGGAAATCCACGATGATGGCATCGGAAGGGACGCAGCGGATATGGTGCGCAAGGTGCAAGCAGCTCAATATGTCGCGCAAAACGATGGTGAGGTTTGCCCAGCAAAATGGCAACCTGGCAGTGAAACACTAAAACCAGGCTTAGACCTTGTGGGAAAAATATAAAACGACGCATAACACAAAGTCAGGAGAGGGCTAAGAATAGCCTTTCTCCAGGCTTACACAAAGATAAAAAACGAAAGGAGTAAAGTATGTTAGACGCAAACTTAAAAGCACAGATCAAAGAACACATGCAACGTCTCAAAAAGAAAATCACCTTTGAGATAGACGACAGAGGACACGAAAAACACCAAGAGCTTTTACAAATGCTGCAAGATATCGCCGATACCTCACAACTCATAACAGTAGAAAAAGTCACAAACAAATTGCGATCTGGGGTTACCTTCCAAATCCTGCAAGAGGAAAATCCTGTAGGCATTACCTTCAGCGGGATTCCAGGAGGACACGAATTTTCTTCATTGATTTTAGCAACCTTACAGGCTGGTGGTGTGCCGTTAAAATTAGACGAGAGTCTCCAATCCTTGATCAAAAACTTTCAGGGAGAAATGAAATTTGAAACAATCGTTTCTTTGGACTGCCACAACTGCCCAGAGGTAGTGCAAGCCCTCAACCAAATGGCACTCTTAAACCCTGGAATCTCTCACGAGATGATAGACGGAGGATTGTTCCAGGAAATAGTAACGGAAAGAAATGTCCAAGGGGTTCCCTCCGTTTTTCTCAATGGGGAAACTTTTAGCAATGGCAAAATTGAAATTTCCGACATTATTGAAAAAATACAACAAGACATTCCTGAAGCATCCGTTAGCAAAGAAGATGTAATCCAAGAAGACCACACAGTAGATGTAGCAATTATTGGTGGTGGCCCAGCCGGTGTGAGTGCTGCAATTTACTCCGCCAGAAAAGGCTTGGACGTAATGGTTATTGCAGATAGAATTGGCGGACAGGTCAAAGATACTATGGGCATAGAGAATATGATCTCCATCCCCAAAACAACCGGGCCAGAACTTTCTAACTCGATGGAACAGCACTTAAGCGATTATAAGGTGACCATCAGAAAAAACTTAAAGGTCAAAGACATACAGACTGATCAGCAAAGAAAAATATTAGAACTCAACACTGGTGAAAGAGTGTTAGCCAAGACGGTTATCATTGCAACAGGGGCTAAATGGAGACAATTAGGTATCCCAGGAGAGAAGGAAAATATTGGCAATGGAGTAGCCTACTGCCCGCACTGCGACGGCCCTTTCTTCAAAGACAAAGACGTGATTGTTGTTGGTGGTGGCAACTCTGGGGTAGAGGCTGCACTTGATTTAAGCGGCATTGTCAAGTCTGTGAAAATTCTTGAATTTATGCCAGAAGCCAAAGCAGATCAAATCCTCTTAGACAAAGCAAATGCTACGAAAAACATTTCCATGCTTACAAATGTCGCTAGCCAGGAGATCACCAGTAAAGATGGCAAAGTGCAAGGCATCCAATACAAAGATAGGGAAAGTGGAACTGAAAGTTTTATCGAGGCAGAAGGTGTTTTCATCCAGATAGGATTGGTACCCAATAGCGATTTTGTCGGAGATACATTGAACCTTACCAAGTATGGAGAGATTATAGTCAATGATAAGTGCGAAACCAACATCCCAGGAGTCTATGCCTGTGGCGACGTAACAACTGTCCCCTATAAACAGATAGTGATTTCTATGGGAGAAGGTGCCAAGGCCGCTCTTTCCTCTTACGAGTACATTTTGATGAACTTCGATGAGGAGGAAAAAGCCGCGTGACACTAGCCCAATTGCGATATGCTGTGACTCTCGGCAAGGTAAGAAACTTTGCCGAAGCTGCAGCAGAGCTTTTGATTGCACAACCGACTCTTAGCCTACAAATACAAAAACTAGAGCGAGGTTTGCAAATAGTCATCTTTGACAGAACTACAAATCCAATCTCAGTCACCAAAGAAGGCAAAGAATTTTTGGAACAAGCAAAATCTGTCTTACTGGAAGCAGACAAATTGGAGTATATGTTCCGAGAGGAAAAGGACGCCATTTCCGGAGAAATTAAAATCGGTATCATTCCAACCATCTCCAGCTTCCTCCTAGCAAAATTACTACCAGTTTTACGACAGAATTACCCAGACATGCTGGTGAAAATTTTTGAAATACCAACAGAACAAATTGTCGAAAGGTTAGAAAATTCGGAGTTAGATCTGGGAATTTTGGCAACTCCACTACACAATAAAAAACTCAAGGAACACGTTCTCTACTACGAACCATTTGTTGTCTACAAAGGAAAAGGTGTACAGGTAAAAAAAGGAATTACCACAGCGCAACTAAAAGATTACGAACTGATCCTTCTGGGTGAAGAACACTGCTTTCGCAACCAATCGTTACAAATTTGCCAAACATCTCACTCAGGCAGAATCGAAGTCGGAAACTTTGAAACGATCAAAAAATTAGTCGATAAGAATTTAGGTATCTCTCTACTACCTTTGTTCGAAGAAGTAGCAGATAAAAAACAATTGGTTGCACTCGCAGATAAGAACCCTCCTGTCAGAGAAATCAGTATCGTGACAAATATTTCTTTCTACAAAGCCAACATCCTAAAAACGATTAAAAAAGAGATATTAGGGTTCATTCCCAAAAAGTACCAGACATTAGGGTACTCACAAATTATGGGTATTGAAAGTCCAAAGTAAAACAATAACGAAACACATTGAGAATCGTCTACTCAGATACTATTTACTTTCTTCAATCCCCTCTTCTTTCATCAAACTAAAACCCAATTTTCTCAGTGTATTGATAGCAGGAATTACTTTACTTCCACGTTTGGTAATGGTATACTCCGTTTTTGGAGGAATCACTGGAAAAATTTCTCTGGTGACAAAACCATCAGCTTCCAAATCTCTCAAGGTTTTAGAAAGCATTTTATCGGAGATATGCGGTAATGTTTTTTTGATTTGGCTATAGCGCAAAGTTTTCTCTCGTAGCCTCCAAAGAACAGGCATTTTCCAAGCTCCACCAATCTTATCCATCAAAAACTCAACAGGATTGTAATATAACTTTCCTTTGTATTGAAATTCCGGCATACTTACTCCTAAGTTAGTATATATACTATAGAAATAGTATAACTAATTTATATTCAATAACTAGCAAATACCAATTGCCAATTTTTTACAAGGATATTCTGTAAAAGTAGAGGTAAAAAATGAGTGCGAATATTAACAAAATGACAGAGGTAAAAAAAATTGCGATGGTCGTAGCCAACTCAGCAACATCAAAACAAACAGGCTGGCCCATTGGTTTTTGGTGGGCAGAACTAACCCATCCCTACTTGGAATTCACAGAAGCAGGCTACGAGGTAGAAATCTTTTCTCCTGATGGGGGCGATTTGGCAGCAGATGGTTTCTCCGACCCAGAAGATGAAAGTGGCTATTCAGCCCATGATCTAATATCATTAGGTTTCAAAAAATCAAAAACACACGCAGAACTAATTCAAAATACCAAAAAGATTTCTGAAATGAAAACAGAAGATTTTTCTGCCATCTTTCTCACCGGTGGACAAAGCCCTATGTACACCTTCAAAGATAACGAAGAATTGCATAAGCTATTTGCTAAATTCTATGAAGCCGGAAAAGTAGCTGCCGCGGTTTGCCATGCAACTTGTATTTTATTAAAAACGAAAGTAGCAAGCGGAGATTTGTTAGTAAAGGACAAAACATGGACTGGTTTTGCTGACAGTGAAGAAGCCTATGCAGATAACTTTGTTGGACAAAAAATCCAACCTTTCTGGATTGAAACAGAAGCTAAAAAAATATCTGATACAAACTTTATCACAGGAGGCATGTTTAAGCCATTTGCCATCAGAGATAACAACCTAATCACTGGCCAACAACAGTACAGCGGCAGTGCTACGGCAAAATTAGTCATGGAAGCAATAGGAGTTTAATAGAAAACTCTGGGGAAACACTAGATTTTCCCCAGTTTCAGGAAATGTTATGATTGTCAAAAAAAACTTTAATCCTTTAAAAATATGGTCTATCTTAAATTGTATAAGAGCCTATCTTAAAACAAAGCTACAGGCTCTTGTAGCTTACCTTTAGCGTAAAAATAAACTTATTTTAAGATACGCTGTAAGTCATTTGCTCTCCACAGCTCCTGGTTCAATAGGTCTAGACAACACACTACTCACCATATAATGATCAGATAAAGCAGAAGGAATAATCGTCGATTTTTGGATACTTACATTTCCTTTTACAAGAATCCAATCAAGCAAACGATCCGGGTGTTCAGCGGGAAAGCTAAATGGAGATTGGTTGTCTGCTATTTTATACCTAAACCCCTGCTGCTCAGTTAAGAAAGTCATAGCATTTTCACCAGAAAGGGTTTGCTGTGCTTGCGAAGTTCCAATAGGAGTTGAGTTAAAATCTCCTGCAATAACTACTGGAGGTGAATTAACATACCCAGCAATTTTTTTCACGGCTTGCACCCGCACACTTTCTTTACGATATTCCAGATGAACACCAATAACAGTGATTTTCCCGGAAGGAGTATCTACGACAGCTGAAACAGCATCGTGATTCCCTACCCAAAAAGCCTCCCATTTTGAGTAAGGAGGCAAATCAATAGCTTGGATATTTTCCAATGGATAACGACTCAAAATAGCATTGCCAAAGCGAAAGGACAACCAAGGAAACCTAACGTTAATTGTAGGCAATTCTGCAACATACTTGTAACCAACAGCTTTTGCCAAAAACTCGGCTTGGTTTGTATCCAAACTCCACTTTGCCTGAAAGTCAACTTCATTTAAAACCAAAATATCTGCATTTACCCGCTTTATGTGTTCCGCAAGAGCCTGTAGATGCTTTCGCAAAGACTCAACATTTTTATACTGCCAATTGCTGGCTCCATAGACTCCTCCACGCCCATGAGCAATATTAAAACAGGCAATTTTTACAGTAGATGTGGAAGCTACCTCATCGGTAGAAACAGAAGTGATAGCATATGTCCTAGTTCTGGAGTGTAAGACATAATACCGATACCCCAGATGCCACAGTATTATGAACACAAAAACAAAAATGATAGATATTCCTAAGGTACGAAAGCGCATAATGGAGACTTGAGTGCTATAAATGGACAATCAATCTTCTTAGACAAGCATTTTCTATTTGTCATAGGCTTAAATATTATGTCTCTTTAATAGATAAATAACATCTGTTAGAAAACTGAGTTGACAGAAGGGTTTTGTAACTTAGTTTTATGATTAATTTATGGGTATATGCAAGAGGATTTTTTTCTGGATACAAGTTTTACTTTTTGTATCCTTACTGAACTCCTGTCAAAACAAACAGCAAATCCTATCTCCCCTCGCAAAAAAAGGATACTTGGATCTCCGTTCTTGGGACTTTACCAATAATGGAGACGTCTTCCTAAGAGGGGAATGGGAGTTTTATTGGCTACAACAAATAGATCCTACTCAGAAATCACCCGAATACAAAGAACACAAAGTGGTACCACACCTCTGGCAAAAACTCACCTATAAAAAGAAAAAACTAAAAACAGACGGTTATGCGTCATACCGCTTACGATTTACCGTTAAAGAAATAAACCAACTATACGCGTTTCGCATTGGCATCCAAAATACTGCTTACCAAATATATGCAAACGGGAAGAAAATTGGATCTGTAGGAACATTTGGTAAAAACAAATCCCAATCGATCCCTTCCTATAAACCAAGCGTATTTCCAGTGTATCTTACCAAACCAGAAGTAGATGTAGTAATTCATATTTCAAACTACCATAACCGCTACGGGGGCATGCGTACCACAATAGAATTCGGCTTACTGCAAAATGTCACATCCAACCGGGAAATTGCTTTAGCTACTGATCTCATGGCATCTGGAGGACTACTCATCATTGCTTTTTACCACTTTTTTCTATTTGTTCTCCGCAAGCAAGATCCAGCCAACCTAATGGTACTTCTATACTCCCTCATGTATGGAATAAAAACTTTATTAGAGCAAGAAAGATTTTTAATCAGTGTGTTTCCTTACATTAGTCTTGAAGCGGATCTCAGCATTTCTTATATCATCACTTTTCTTTCTACCGGAGTTTTCTCTAGTTTTATGTACTGGACCTTTCCTGGACTATTCCATAAGAAATTTTTAAGATTCATTCAAACCATCGCATTAATTCTATCATCGATAGTATTACTGACTCCAGTAGCTATCTACTCTAGAATCGCAGTCTACCACCAGATCTATTTAGTCATAGTTGCTTTGTATGGTTTCTTTGTTCTTATCAAAGCGATACGAAGTAAAAGAGATGGTTCCATCGTATTGTCTATAGGCTTCATACTTTTCTTTTTGATGGCTGTAGTGAATGACTCTTTGTATTCTTCAGGTATCATCCAGAGCGTTTACCTTGCAGGCTATGCATTCCTTCTCTTTTTATTTTCACAAGGTATGGTATTAGCTATAAAATCAGCAAATGCTTTTCGCTCAGAGGAAAAGTTAAAACTATCTCTGGAAGAAACCAATAAAGTATTTAGCTTCTTTGTTCCAAAGGGTTTTTTACAGCTACTCCACAAAAAGTCCATCAAAGATGTGACCTTAGGCAATTATTCACAGGGAACTATGAGCATTTTATTTTGTGATATACGCTCTTTTACGTCTCTCTCTGAAACAATGAGTCCAGAGGATAATTTTAGATTTCTAAACTCTTACCTAAGATATATTGCTCCCGTTATTGAAAACAACGAAGGACTGATCGATAAATTCATCGGGGATGCAATTATGGCAATTTTCCCAGAAAATACAAATCACCCTGACAATGCCCTCAAAGCGGCTCTTGATATACAAGCTAATCTAAAAATTTACAACCAGTACAGACAAAACTCAGGCTATGAACCCATTGAAATTAGCATTGGTGTAAATACTGGCCCTGTGATTTTAGGTACTGTTGGTTATGCAGAGAGAATGGACACTACAGTTATTGGAGATAGCGTCAACTTGGCATCTAGATTAGAGCACTTAACGAGAGAATACAATGTTCCCTTATTGGTTTCCGAATACACAGTAGAAAACCTAAAAAATAGAGATTCTTTCAATCTACAAAAAATCGACTCTGTCTTTGTAAAAGGAAAAGCAATTCCTGTTACTATTTATGAATGCTATAATACAATCAAATAGTAAGACAATTATAAACATATTTGTAAATTAGTCGTAGTGACATTATAGAATGTTTTCTCAAAAATTCTACTCGACTTTTCAGAAATTAATTAACA
>JBCCIA010000300.1:0-7757 GCA_039028475.1 Spirochaetota bacterium
AACACTATGTATACCATCTTTAAAATCTAGTGGGTTTTTGTTAGAACGAAAATACGACTCAGAGCGCAAACGACCTTCTTCATCATACTGGTATTTTTGGATGGCAAGCCCTTTTTTTGCATCCATACCAGCTAGCGTATTGCGTTTTCCCTCTCGGCTGATGAAACGTACCTCCTTGAGACAAACCTTATTCCTAGCATTCTCTAGACTTGCTTCTTTCTTTTGCAAACATTTCTCGTCATAAAAATACAAATAGCGAGCAATCCCATGTTTATCTTCCTGTAAATACTCACGGTTATCGTAATTTTCTTTCAACACCAACAAACCATAGGGGTTGGTATTGTACTTATATGCATAGTTTGTCTGCGCGATTCCATATTCATTTCTAGCCAAGCGTCCCTTGACATCAGAATATCGTTCTAAAATTGGATTGCCAATAGAATCAAAAGCATACACGGAACGGGCGATTTTATTTTTATTCGGCTTTAAATTTCGATTCCTATCATAGTATTCTTCTAAAGTCTTGTTTGACTTTAAATCAAACGCTTGCACCACACGGGCAATCCCTTCTTGATCAGGCTTCAAAGTATCTCGTTTGAATACTTCCTTTTCTGTTTCGTTATAAGAACCAATGTATTCATTTACAATAGGATTGCCATTTAGGTCATATACCAACCTTTGGTAGTAAACTTTTTCCTTCTTATCTTTCGCGAATTTTGCCTTACGCACGTTTCCCGTTTTTGACAAATCATCGCTATAAACCCTACGCAACTCCCAACCAGAACCATCGGGCAGCAATCTCACCCCATGGACAAAGTTCGTTTCTTCTTTGACATTAAACTCCTGTGCTATAAAGGAATTATTGCCATATGTATATGTCAACCGGTGTATATTATTAATATCATCAGGAATAATTTCTCCATTATCTCGGAAAGAATGGAAGGAAAGCTGCAACTTTTTGTTTTGCATATCATACAAAACCTTCGCATCTATCGATTTATTTTGCAAATTAGGCACTGGGTAGAGGATCTGTTCAAAATGGATCGGGTTCCATTTTAAAGTTTTGGTTCGAAAAACAGTTTTCGGTCTACCAATACTTATCAAGAAGTCCTCTGCTCTATCGCCCATATTATAAGGAATTTGCTTATTGGATATACTGGAGAAATAGTATTTTTTTACTTCTTGGTTTACATATTCTACGAGTTGGTTGTAAGTCACATATTCAGCACCATTGCGGTTTTGGATTTCTCCCGTGAGTCCCTTTA
Source organism: Spirochaetota bacterium (assembly GCA_039028475.1). Classification (GTDB taxonomy): domain Bacteria; phylum Spirochaetota; class Leptospiria; order Leptospirales; family Leptospiraceae; genus JBCCIA01. The sequence goes on from JBCCIA010000300.1 coordinate 1,266, forward strand.
GAATAAAATGGGTAAAAACCCCGCCACCTAGGTCTGGCTCCTCGTAGGAAAACCCACCTGGTTCTGTCCCTACAAATATGCCTAAACCCTCGCCATCTGCAATGCTCTGCGGCAAAGAATCAAAACTCTTACGCGTAAAGCTCGTTTTTCCCTTTCCTCCTTTCCTGCCTTTTTTGATTTCTCGACATGCGTCAATCAAGAATATCTGTTGCTTCACCTTCCAGTGGTTTTCTTGATCCCACAACAGGTCTATGACTTCTTCCAATCGAAGAAAATTGTTCTCCCTATCAGATAGAAAAGAAGCATCCGTAGGAGCCACAGCATTCTTCCCATCAATTTCAAAACCGTGACCAGAAAAATAAAAAAGGAAGTATTTCGGTTTCTTACGCACCAATTTTTTGATCGTTCGCAATATATTGGCTTTACTCGGTTTTAAACTTTCGTCTAATTTACCCATATCATCATTGAGTAGTACCAAGTTTTCCTTTTGAAAGTGACCAATTTCACTCAATGCAGAATGCATAGCCAAAGCATCGCTAACAGCATAGTTGAGATTCGTCAAACCATTGCTATACCTATTCACACCAATGATGATTCCTACCCTTGCAGCACTATCATTCGAAGTAGAGAGGTCTCCTTTCTTTTCCAACGAAAATCCTTTTCTTAGAGCTTTGTCTTGGGAGAAAACGGTGACAGCAATAGCCAGAGCCAAAAAAAGAAGTGTTATTTTTTTCATATACTAATACTATTCAATTCTGCTTCTTCAACTTCTCTACATTTTCTCTAGCTTTGGTAGAAACTTGTTTAACATGAGCAACAATTCTTTTCAGTCTTGCTTTAAGGAGTTGCATTTCTAGCTGAAATTGTTTTTGACTATCATTTTCTGTTACACTCAAACCAGCGGCAAAATCACGGATTTGCGAATCCTCATGCCCCCGTCTAGAACTTTGGCTTTTGAATTGGAGTTCGGTTGCAATAGCAGGAGCAATTACACTTTGGTATTTTGCATCCGAATAGGCAGCGTCGATGGCTCCGGCAGGATTTTTTTGCTGTTTGGCTTCTTGCAAAGTTTTCCGTAAACCTGTTTTTTCTAAAAATCGATCCACTTTTGCTCTGGAGATCTCGATGTAGTCTCCTTCTTTCACTTCTACCTTTTGTTTGTCTAAATCTTTTTGCAATTTTTGCAACACACGGCTTTTAGCAATCGTTTCCTCTCCAAATTCTTCAACATCTTCAATCCTCATTTTAGAATTTACCGACCCTTTCATAACAAATATTCGGACAGAACCATTTTTTTTGAGATTGATACCAAAAGTAGTCCCTAAATTATAGGCTTCCACGGCTCCTGCTTTAAAAATTTTTTGTCCCCCACCTTCTCCTTGGTAGTAAACATCCCCTTGTCCACTCGCTACAGCAAGGACTTCAAAACCTTTATCGGTAAATTGCACCTTTGCATTTCCTTTCAAGGTGAGTGTGGCTTCTGTATCTTTAAACTTCACAGTGCAACTTGCATCAGGTTCTGTAAGTAACTTATCACCTGCAAAGACCTTTTGTCCTTCTGTCAATGGTGTGGCTTCTTCATTTGTGACCTGTTGCATACTATCAACAATCTCTCCTATTTCCACAGCCTGCGCTACCAAACCTATAGCAGAGAACAAAAACAAACCTAAGCATACTATCTTCATTATAAAATTCCTATCATCTATCATACTATTTACAGCGTATCCTAAAACATGTCTATTCTTATGTAAAAAGTAAGCTGCAAGAACCTATAGTAGTTTTTATCTATTTTTATATTTTATAGCAACAAAATTTTTGAGAAAAATATTTTATTGTCTACTTTTAACAAAAAGCTTGTATTTTGAAGCAATGCTGTATTTTTGCCATAATACTCACAAGCCAATAGGAGAGTAATTTATGGATACAATACAAATTGATTTTAAAACATTAAAAAAAGGGGATTGGTCTAAGCGGGAAAGAAGAAATGCAGAATTGGTTGTTGAATTTGTACAACAACTCATGAACGACCATGACTTTGATACCGTTCGTAAAAAATTCACCAATCCACACTACCGACAGCACAATAGAAGTATTCCTGATGGTATGGAGGGACTGATCCAATATATAGAGAATTTTACCAAACAGTTCCCTGAGTATGCATACGATGTCAAGCGCATCCACGCAGATGGTGATTACGTCATATTTCACTCCCATATCACAACCAAGAAAAAGCACCGTGGCAATGAAAAAAAAGGAATCAATGCAAGCGATACCTGGAGAATCGAGAGTGGGCAAATTGTGGAGCACTGGGATTCTCTACAAGCTATGAACGGATTCTTACGTTTCTGGTTTTGGATAAGCGGAGGCAAGATCGCCAATACCAATGGGGTTTATTGAATTTTTTTTTATGGAATGATTGCTTTAGGGCATTTTTGACCGTAGCTGGTTTGTATGGAAAAAGAATTTGTGATACTCTCAGTGCAATACTTTGTTATGGCCTAGCCGAACAAATTGCAATAGGAGATACATATGCAAATTAAAGATTCTACCGCACTTGTAACAGGTGCCAACCGAGGAATTGGTTATGAAATTACCCAGGCTTTAGTAGCAGCAGGTGCAAAAAAAGTTTATGCAGGAATGCGACAAACCAATGGTTTTCAGTCCAGCGATTCCAGGATCGAAGCTATCGAACTCGATGTTACAAAACCAGAAAACGTTGCTACAGCGAGTCAAGTTGCTTCAGATGTAAATTTACTGATCAACAATGCAGGTGTGCTTGATTTTGGCGATATTTTACAGGCTTCACCGGAAGTGCTGCAACGCAATCTAGCGGTTAACTTATTTGGCAAATTGGATGTCAGCCAGCAATTTGTACCAATCATCAAACAAAATGGGGGGGGAGCGATTGCCAATGTGCTTACCTTAGTAGCACTTGCAAGTATGCCGGGCTTATCTGTTTACAATGCTTCCAAAGCAGCAGCTTGGTCTATGAGCCTCTCTCTACGCGCATCTCTCAACGGTAGTGGCATTGAAGTACATAATGTATTCCCCGGAGCAGTAGATACCGATATGCTAGCCGGCGTAGAAATGGAAAAGACGAGCGCAAAAGATGTTGCAAAAGCTATTGTAGGAGGTATTGGTGACGGACAAGAGGATATTTTCCCAGATCCTATGTCAAAATCTGTTTACCAAGAATGGCGCCGTGACCACAAAGCAATCGAAAAACAATTTGCCAATATGTAACCGTTAGGAATAGACTATGACATACTCCAACAAACACAACCCAATAACAGGAACAGCTGCACAAGCTGTTCCCAGTACTGCCAAAATCGTGCCTGAGAAACTCTTCTCCGCACCCAATGTAACAGTTCTCGCCCGTAAAGGCAATGCAGCTATCTTACACAAACATCTCTCGCATGGCATGCAAACAACTCCGATTTTTACCAAGACTCCTTGTTTGAATATTGTAGTCCAGGGACTCAAACGGATTCATACGCACGATGATGACTACTTTGAAGTTAGCAAAGATGAAGTTGTGTTTATGCCACAAGATATCTATTCTATCGCGGATATCGGTATTACAGAAAGCAATGCATTCGAGACCTACTTATTTTTTTTTGATGAATCTGTAATTCATGAATACCTAGACAGCCGCCGTATCAGTCTAGCGGATGGAGACCCATTAGAGGTTTTTACTTGTAAATATGGCAAAAGTCTACGTCTCTTTGCGAATAGTCTCATTCCACTCTTCCAAAGTCTAGACGAGAAAGCCAATGACCTAGTCAAAGTCAAATTACTCGAAGCACTTTACTTACTAGAAGCCGCCGATAAGGAAAAAAAATTTACAAATTGGCTTTTCCGTAGTACAAAAGGTAGAGAACGGGACCTCAAAGTATTTATGGAGCAACATGCAGACAAAGGACTAACCGTAAAAGATTACGCTGCACTAACTGGACGTAGCGAATCAGTTTTTCGTAGGGAATTCAAACAAAGTTATGGAATACCACCAAGTGAGTGGTTGTTAAAAAAAAAGCTTAGTAGGGCAGAAAAACTCCTAAGCGAGGGAACTTCCGTCGCTGATACAGCTTATGCTATTGGATACGAAAATACCAGTCATTTTATCAGAGCTTTTCGTAAACTTTATACAGTGTCACCAAAGGAATTCCAAAGTCTTCAGGGTTTGCAAGTATTATCTTGACTTATCCACATCATTCTTTTCGCAGAAATTCGCTAACTTACAAGTCGAGCAATGTGGTGAAATTGGTTTGCATACTTTTTGGCCATAAGATACTAAGATGGAGTTGATCGGAATCCAGTATTTTTTTGGCAACTTTTCTCGTAGTGCCCATTCGGTTTTTTCAGGTGTTTTCGTTTGGATATAACCCCAGCGGTTGCAAATCCTATGTACGTGGGTATCTACACAAATTCCAGGTAAGGCAAAACCTAACGTCATCACCAAATTTGCAGTTTTTCGCCCGACTCCAGCCAAAGTAACCATCTCTTCCATATCTGCCGGAACCTCTGAATTATAAACTTCAATCAATCTTTGGCAACATAGCAAAATATTCTTTGCTTTGGTTTTATAAAAACCAGCAGGGTAAATTAGGTCAGCAATTTCTTTTTCAGACAGCTCCAATATTTTTTCAGGTGTATCGGCTCGCTGGTAGAGATTACGACTTGCTCGATAAGTTACTTCATCCTTCGTTCTAGCTGAAATTAAAGTAGAGATGAGTACTTTGAAAGGGGAACGGCTCTCACTAGCAATTTTCTCTACAGTGGTCTCCTCAAATATTTCAAGCTCTTTATTTAAGATTCGAATTGCCTTATCTATATCTTTATCTTGCATTTAAAGGGTAACCATTCTCATAGTATCTTAGTTTTTACACAAGTAACATACTATTTGTTAGTCAATAGAACAAGGAAATGGAAACTCCCGCATGCCATGCCCTTCCTCCAGAAGAATAGTCGGGGTTGGTATTTGTAGGAATATACTTCCGAATAAACCGACCATGCATTTTTTGGTATTCTAAGACAAAGTCAAAGGTAACAGGATTCTGTAGTTTGGATAAGATACCATCAGCTGAAGGAAAAAGTATATAAGTAAAGCCTCCTGTAGCGATGAGTTTATCAAAATCGATCCAGTTGATAGTGGTAGGATTGTGACGAATCGGTGTAGGTCTTTTGGTATACCCTGCTCGTACCCGTACAGACTTAAAGAGTTTGTATTCCAGTCCCGCTCTATAATTTGCGGTGTCATTCAAATATATATCTTCAGAGTAGGTTTTTTTAGTCCGAGAAAGTTTGTAACCACTCCAAAGCTCTCTATTCAAATCAAAAGATAGGGTGAGCCTATCGCTTGCGTTGTAAGCAAAACCGTAGGTCCAAATTCTGGGAGAGTAATATTGCAATAAAGCAACGTCCATATCCAATTGGATTGATAACAATGTGGTTTGTGCTCTTGCATTGAGGGCATCAACCGACATAGCGATTTCCCTTCGATACGCAACACCAAAATTTAGTTTGCCATAGCGAAATTGCATTCCATAATTTGGTGTAGCTAAAGGCTTAAGTTCTATGATCGCCTGTTGGTTTGGGGTAACAGTATCAGGAGAAATAGGTACATCTTTTAAAAGTATCGCCCCCGTTCCTTTCGCCAGTACATTGAAACCCGCTCCTAAATAGAGCATATCTTTAATAACCTCAATCCCCAAACCACCCATAATCGTTGGCTTCTGGTTGGTAATTCCGTGCTGCAAATGCCGGTGTACTGTAGGGTTCAGATCATTGACTACCATTAAATTTCCAGATGCTGGTAGATGGATATTCAAACCAATACGAATATTTCTCTTTAAGTCGTACACAGAACTCAAGTTAATACTTAGTCCAAGCGCGCCGTAGTGGTCACTGGTTCTAGACAGATCTTGGTTGCTCGGAGCATTGGTCGTAAGCACCGGGTTGGCATAGTTGGCCATGATAGTCATCTCTGTTAGGTAATTATCAGGGTGCATCAAACTTTTATGATCAAAAATTCCTGTATGAAAATTACCAAAATCATCCTTTAGGTTATCAACAATCCCTGGTTCCGACTCAGAAGAGGGTACCGCTGTTGAACCTTCTGTTTCTCCACCTTCCCCCTCTTCATTAGTAATAGGTTTGGTCTTGTTCATTTCACTTAACAAAATGGCTCTAATCAATTCCCCTTCAGAAACCCTTCCCAAACCAGCTACATTATAGAACACCGCTGAAGAATCATTCACGATTGCTGAAACTGCATTTCCCATGCCATTGGCACGGGCATGAGCACCGTAAACATCACCATAGTTTCCTGCATAGAGTTGGTTTGAATATAAGATACTCACAATACTTAGAAATAAGATTTTTTTATTCATAATAACTTTCCTGTAGAACAGAAGAAAAACGGGGTTTTCTCCTAACGTTGAACATATTTTTTTTGTAATAAGTTGTCAATAGGAATTAGAAAAAGAAAAATTA
>JBCCIA010000301.1:0-7742 GCA_039028475.1 Spirochaetota bacterium
AGCTTCATGCGGACATAGTAGACCGGGTCGTGGCGATAAAGCGTGGGGAAGAGGCGCAGATCTGCTTCTCTGAAGTGTTCGCCCAGCAGGAACGGGCGGAAATCAGACGGCAAAAGAATAAAGAACTATACTAAACACACCAAACAGGTTCTCTCGGTCGATTTCGCGAAAGATGGTCAGCACTTTGTGAGTGCAGCTAATGACCGTATAGCTATTTTGTGGAATATAAATATAGATGGTGAAAAAATTTTACAAGATACTAACGCTGTGATTGAAAAAAAGTCTAAGTATCTTTGGGTGACTGCGAAGGGTGGATTGAGAGTTCGAGAGAGTGCTGGATTGCGAGGCAAAAAAGTAGGTTTACTGGAAGAAGGCGATAAGGTTAAGTTTTTAGAAGAGCAGGGAGAGAGTAAAACAATTTCTGGAACTACTGGAAAGTGGACAAAAGTGGAATATAGGGAATACAAAAAATACGGTTCCACAAAAACAACTGGTTGGGTGTTCGGTGGTTTTTTAGCTGCTGAAAAGCATTTTCAAGAGATTGCAGGTGTGAAAGTTTCTGAAGGTTGTTACCAATTCAATACCAACAATTTTCCCCAGAAATTAGAGACTGGTTGTTTGGGAGACGACTGGTATTGTGGTGTGATAAAAAACCTGGCAAGTACCAACAAAAGAAGAATTGCAAAACAATTTGATCAGGGACAAATGTATTTATTGTTTTTACCCAAAGGCAAAGCAATTCTTGTGAATAATGGAGCTAGGTCTGTTTCGGATTTTAAAAGTATCAAATGGACGAAACAAGGGCAAGAAGTACTTGTAAATGGTAAATATTCTCCTTCCGCTGTGAACCGTATGCCAGAAGATTGTTATGGTGGCCCCCCTTCTTGTAAGAGAAATTGGACTCGAAAAATTACCAAAAAATATGGTGGAGTAGGGGTTTACTTTCCATTTCAACTAAGAATTTGGCTGAATCGTGATAGTGAATTTGAATCTGAATGGAAAATTTTGGATACCTCAAAATACGCAAAGGAAAGGAAGCAATTGCAACCTAGACATACACCTTTTTCTTACTCTGATTGTATACACCCACTGTAAGCTGAGTAGAACTTTTTCACGTACCACAGAAGGTCTCATGAACGATCTCATCTTTCCTTGGAGATAACGCGTACTGAGAATGTTCTACAAATTCTTCAAAAGGTTTTTGCAATACGCCGAGCAATTCAAAAAAGACAGAATCGTCCCCTTGGTAGCTAGCTTGGATAGCCCTTTCCACCTGGTGGTTTCTGGGGATATATAGGGGATTGATTTGGTGTAAGTTGTCTATAACGGTAACTGCAACCCGTTGTTTCCATAAGGAAAGAAAGTTATCTAACTGATGTGTCTTTGGATAGAAGCTAGGAGTTTCTAAATACAAATCGTTGAGGTAGCGAAATGCAAGTGTGAAATCAAGTTTTTCGCTATGCAAGTAACTCAAAAAGAGTTTTACCAATTTCTCAGCTTCTGGTAAAGTTTTTTGTAAACCTAACTTTTCTGCAAATTTTTTTGACATTGCGCTGGCAAAAGTTTTTTCTAAATCTCCTAGAGACTCTAACACTTTATCAACAGCTCTTTCTTGTTCTGTATCAATGAGGGGGAGTAGGCAGTCGGCTAGGCGTAGTAGATTCCATTCTGCCATTGCCAATTGGTTTGAATAGCTGTAGCGACCATGCACATCAATGGAACTAAAAGTCTGGTGGAAGTGAAACGCATCCATAAAGGCGCAAGGTCCATAATCTAGGGTAATGCCAGCAATGGAAAAGTTATCGGTATTCATAACTCCGTGGATAAATCCTAAAGACATCCAATGGGCAACTAGATCTACTTGTCTTTGCGACAGTTGTTGGAGCAAACCTAGAGATTTATTTTGATAAGATTTTCCCTTTAGTCCAGGGTAGTGTTTTTCTATCGTATAGTCGAGAAGTATTTTGATTCCCTCGGTGTCTTTGCGAAAGGCAAAATATTGGAAGGTACCTACCCTGATATGACTGGGTGCTACACGTGTTAAAATACCCCCAGGTTCTGGTCCGAATTGTCGGTACACTTCTTCACCTGTCCGTACAGCTGCTAAGGCTCTTGTTGTAGGAACACCTAAAGCATACATCGCTTCACTTACGAGATATTCTCGTATAACAGGCCCTAAAGCAGAACGACCATCGCCACTTCTCGAGAAAGGGGTTTGTCCTGAGCCTTTCAGTTGTATGTCAAAACCAGCGGTTTCTCCCAGCAAAAGTGCACGCCCATCTCCCAATTGGTACGAAGCATAGCCAAATTGGTGACCTGCGTAAGCCTGTGCAATTGGTTGTGAACCTGGAAGAATCGTTTGGCCAGAGAATACACTGGCAAGGTCTTTTTTGGTTACAGATGTATGATCTATGTACAACTCATCTGCCAACCTATCATTGAAACAGAGCAGCGAAGGACTTGCGAACTTAGCTGGTTGGCTAGGTTTATAGAATCTCTCCGGTAGATGGATGTATGTATTTTGGAAAGAAATCATGTAAGAAATTAGATACTAAGAGTGTTGGCTTGCCTCTAAAAATTCGTTTTTATCTATTTTTTTCTACCCAACAGCAAAAAACTTTTCTTGTAACTTACCAATTACTGGATCATTGCTATCCTGTTTCACCAATTTCCATTTGGTTTTAGTGGCAACCTGCAATTGTAACTCTTGGATGCGCCCTTTACGGGTGATCAAAAGGTTGACAAATTTAGGTTTGTATTCGCTGACAAGATCTACAATCTCAGTGAAGTTGTTTTTAAACACGCGGTGGTTTTCGAGAGCTAGTATTTCATCTCCTACATTTATGCCTGCTTTTCCAGCATTCTTATGAGCAAATACTTTCTGTACTTTTAGTTGTCCTGTGGATTCATGTACGGTAAAACCTAAGTCAAGTTTTTCTTCCACTTTTTCTCTGTTGACGCCTATCCATTTTAGATAGTTCATAATAGGAATAGATTTCTTTTGCTTCAAGAAGGGGGAAAACTCTTTCCGTAGTGCTATACCTATACTGTCTTCTGCGCATTGCCAAAATTCATCGATAGAAAAACCTCTGTCTTGCTCAATGTAGAATTTTTGGTAGAGAGCTAATAAAATATCTACAAATGTTTTTTGCGAGTCAGTTGCTTGGCGGATGCGGATGTCTATACAAATGGTAAAAATGGCTCCCTTGGCATAGTAGGAAACTCCTGTATTGTGTGAGTTTGGCTGGACTTTGTAAAACTTGTTCCAAGCAGTTAGAGAAGATTCCTCCAAACTCATCCACGTTTGCCCAGGACTTGCTTCTACCCGTTCTATGTCAGAATACAATTCTTTTAGGTATTCTTCTCCGCTAAACAAACCGGTTTTCATCATGATAAAGTTATCAAAGAAGCTGGTGATTCCTTCGGCAATCCATAGGTTTTTTGTTAGGTTTGCTTTTGTATAATCGAAAGGGCCTAATTCAACCGGTCGAATACGTTTGATGTTCCATAGATGGAAATACTCATGTGTTAGTAGTGCTAAGAGTTGTTTGTATTTTTCCTTCTTGTGCAATTGAAATGGACTGAAAGCATTCACGCTACTCGAAAGATGCTCTAGACCCCCATAGGCATTTTCTGTCAAGTTGAGAAGAAATAGGTAGTATTTATTGGGGTTGCCTTGCATCATTTTTGCTTCGTAGTCGGTAATCTTTTTTAAATCTTGGATAAGCTGTTTTTGGATTTTGGGTGGAACTTCTCCCTCCAATAAAACCTCGTGCTTACACTTCTGAGATTGGAAAAGAATTGACTTTCGGTTGGAGAGATGAAACGGTGAGTCGTACAAGGTATCAAAGTTTTTTGCTACAAACTGGTTACTTTGTTTTTCTTTTGGTAAACTGGTATAAGTATAGGCAAATTCCTTTTTTGAGAAAGTTACAGATACTCTTTCTTGCAAAAGCCCATCGCGGTACATAAAAAAGCCTGGTGGATTGATAAATGCATATTCGCTGTCTAAAAAGTTAGTACGAACGGTATTTTCAAAGGCGTATACAATATACTCTATTTCGACTTGCGTACCCTCGTTACAGATGATTTGCCAAGTGTGTAAATTTTCTTGTTTTACGGCTAACTTTTTACCTTGGCTCGATGCACGGAATTGGTGGATATGCGAGCTATAATCGCGAATGGTGTAAGAACCAGGGGTCCAGTTGGGAAGTACAAGAGAGGTATTCTGACTCGCTGAAATGAAATTACATTTTACTTGGAAATAATGCAGTTCTGGATGATCGGTACTGACAGTATAATGCATAGAAGTCTTATAAAAAAAGGATCTCAGCAAGGCAAGGAAAAAGTGTAGCGATTGTTGCTAAATTATTAGAAGATATGCTCTGAAAAAAAAGATTTTATTGCAAAAAAATAGTCATATAACAGTTATTATTTATAGATGTGAAGTGTGGAGGAATGCATGATGGAACAGGAAGAAACGCAACGTACCAGTGTCAAAGAAGGATCGCCATTTGGACCAGGTTGGCGAAAAGTATCTTCAGGTGAAAAAGGTTTTTGGGGGGTAGGTGGTAGGTTTGATGAATTGTGTATGGAAGGAAAAATCCGCTATCATGGGAAAGAAATTTGGATTAAATATGATTGAATATTTTTTTCTCCCAGCCCAAATGTAGGATACTAGAGTGTGCGGAAGGATTTTCTACAAATACTCCCTTAAGGAACTACGGATCTATTTTCCAGATTTACAAATTCCTTTCTCCCAAGAGCAGTTCCCTGCAAATTACAATTTGGCTCCTGCTGCTGCTATACCAGTCATACACCAATCACACCATGGTCTCGCATTAAACTTTTTTACCTGGGGTTTGATTCCTTCTTGGTCGAAGAATGTTCCTACAAAGCCTTTATTCAACGCTAGAACGGAGACTATTTATGAAAAACCTTCCTTTCGCGACTCCTATCGCTATCGTAGATGCATTGTTCCAGTTAGTGGTTTTTTTGAGTGGAAAGCGCTGGCTAAAGAGAAAAAACCTTATGTTGTGACCTATCAAAAACCAAAGATTATGTTTTTAGCAGGAATTTGGGACCATTGGATGCATGCCAACGGTTCAGAAGTTCTTTCCGTAAGTGTTTTAACAACTGGGGCAAATGCCCTTTTGCAAGAAATCCACCACCGTATGCCTGTATTGTTAGCAGAAAAAGATTTTTCTGATTGGTGGAAAAGTCCACAGACGGCTGACAGTTTACTGGTCCCTGCTCCTATACAGGGGATGCATAAATACCGCAGCAATCCTATCGTTAACCGAAGCACAAGCAATTCACCAGCATGTATTGCAGAAGATAGTGAAATGAGTTTATTTCCCGAGTAAAACGACATTTACCAAAACATAGAAAAAAAATTCAGAAAAATGATGGATTTTATTTCCAGATTCTTATATACTGAAAACCAATTGGCATGAAAATCGACAGACCTAAAACTAAAATCAACAATGTCCATGAATTCGTTAAATATCTCAAAGAGCAGTCAGAAACATCTTTCTTCCGCTATTTGTTAGAAGAAATGGTTGTGGAGGCAAAAAAAGCTAGTAATAGCATTACCTGGTCTGTAATCTATCAAATCATCCGAGATGCTGATTCCGGGCGGATGTCTTGGGGACTGCATAAGCAACTGCTCTCTGGGGTATTTTATATCTTGAGTGAGGTGGCTGATAGTAAATCATACCGGATTGTGATTTCCTATATTAAAAATTTGGATCGAGATATTCCACTGGGAGCCATAAAGCTTATCGCGAGTCGGATTCCTGCTTACAAGCAAGAAGTAGATTTGAATGAGTTGTTCTCTTTAGCGGCAAGTACCAATGATACAAAATCTGCCTTTGGCATGATCTCCTTATCTACTTTAGTGGTAGAAAACCGTTTGGATGACGAAGATTTTGAAAAGTTTCAGAACCTACTAAATGGGTATAAAAACTACAAACATTACATTGAAGATTACCTCGAATCGATTAAATCTTACATAGAAGAGTCACGGGCTGGAGCATTGACTTTGGATCTAGGCTCTTTTGATGGGATGGTATAAATAACGCAGAGCTAGACCACTCGTACCCAACAATCCAGCCAAGATGTAAACGCTCATATGGGTATCCACAATTTCTACTTTTTGCCCACTTTTGGAATGAAGAGTGAATATAGCATACTGCGATGTTCCATAGAAGGTAAGTACTAAGTAATTCCAACCGCTTTGGATTCCAGCTACAAGACTAACATTCTCCAAACGGAAGAATAAGAAACTAAGTGTAAGTTGCAATACCAATACTAACAAAAAGTAGTAGAAGGAATGGTTGGATTGGACTGTTTCTAAAGTTGCCATAAAAATTGAGAAACCAACTACGGAAAGTATAAGAGCATTTTTAGGAAAAATTCTCTTTAGGCTTGTAAATGTACTTTGTAACAGATACACTCGCAAAAGTATTTCCTTTGCCAGGGTTAAAAAGACGCTGCTTAAAAAACCAATCATAACTTGTACTGCTAAGGAGAGGTTTTGGGGATGATTCTGCGTTGCATTGTATGTACCAGATAGGGCAAAAAAAACAGTACAGGTCACGAGTATACTTAGGCTACTGATAGCTAAACCAATACAGAAATTCAGAAACCATTGGTGGATAGAAACTGGGGCGAGGGCTGCTTGCTTGTCTAATTTTTTACGAACAAATTCGACGGAAATAGTGGCTGCTAAAAATACTAAGAAATTTACCAAAGGGTCTAAAACAAGGTTCTGTTGTAGGCTGGTAGTGGAGTGGTATTCTAATTCTGCCAGACTTACATTGCTAAAGAGTAACAAAGCCGCTAGATATAGCATGGTTGTAAGGCTAACCAACGTAAGTATGCTTAGTCCACAGAATGCAAGTAAAAGAAGAAACCTCCACAGCAAGCGAATTTGCTTGGTAGAAGAGTCATAGAAAGGATTTTTATCCAAGGTTATTCCTGCCTTTCTAAGATGTAGGAGAGTCGTATATCTTCCTCTAACTTTAGGGTAAGTTTTTTCAATTTGTTCTTATAACGAATGATATCACGTGAGCATACATAGACTGTTAGAATCGAGAAAAATAGTAGAAAGCAAACCAAGACATTGGCTAGAGTCAGAAAGATGTTGAACCAGATTTTCCCATGCAGAGAGACTAAGAAATAAGAAAGCACCGTAGTTGCACACGCGAGCAGGAAAAATACAACACCTAATTTGTAATTTCTGCGGATTCTATATACCATATAATCTTTTGCATTTTGTAATTCAGGAAATGATTGCATGGTTTATAGAGCTTTAACAGAGTGGATTGCGAAGCCATCTATGCTTAGAAAGTAGTTTTGCAATTTGCTTTGTAATTGGTCTTTCCATTTACTCTCTAATTTTTTTTTCTGTTGTACGTTTTGTAAAATCTTTATAGAATTTTTGCTTAGAGTTTTCACGAACAATTTCTTACAGGTAGGTAAGATCAAATTTTCTTCGTGGCGGTTTGATATGCTGAATAAAGCCTCTTCTTTCCCGGAAAGTATGTGGTAGTGTATTTTGCCCTGGATCTGCACATCCAAAGGCTCTTCGAAGGAAAAGCTATAGGGGAGAGTATGTTTGAGTGGAACTCTGTTTGTTGGATTGCAGGCAAAACAGAGTGTAGATAGGAAAAAAAGTTTTCCTAATATATAAATGTATTTTTTTTTCATTTGAAATTATGTATAGAAGTTCCACCAAT
>JBCCIA010000302.1:0-7695 GCA_039028475.1 Spirochaetota bacterium
ATGTGGAGCTTTCTTACCTCCTTGGTTTTCGCTTCTATCATAGCCGGTGCCTTTTTCCCTATATTTCACTATTTAGTCGATAAAAAACAAATGAATCGAACCTATGCTGCGAGCATTGTTTGTTTTCTGATTGTTCTAGTGATTTTCATACCTGGGACTTATATTACTATACAGCTTTCGAAAGAACTCGTCGTTTTTTATGAAGGATTGAAATCTGGGATTACCGAAAAAACCTTAAATGATTTGTTCTTTGGCGATCATTTCTTTGCCACAACTGTAGCCAGTACGTTTGATTTGTTGAACCAAGAATACAACCTAGACAGTATTAAGAAGTTAATCACATCCGGGCTAAGTAAGGTCAGTCTGACAGCTTTAAATTCCGTAAATGCGTTAGTAGGAAATATATTCTCCTTCTTCTTCCAGTTCTTTGTCATGCTAGTTGCTATTTTTGCGATATTCCGCGATGGTAGGGCTATGATGAAATTTTTCTTGGATCTTTCTCCTCTTCAGAATGATGACGAAAGACTTATCATAAAACAATTCAACACCATGAATTATGTAACGCTAGTCTCTAACGGCATTGGAGGTTTTATCCAAGGGATTCTTGCAGGAATCGGTTTCTTTCTTGCTGGTGTCCCCTCCCTATTGTTGTGGACAATTCTCATGATAGTGTTAGCCTTTATCCCTCTTTTAGGAATGTCGCTTGTCTATATTCCTGTCTGCATCTATCTCTACTTTTCAGGAGCGGTATGGCAATCTGTTACATTGTTTATCTATTGCTCTGTCATTGCCCTAATAGTAGAGAATTGGTTTAAACCTAGGTTTATCGGCGACAAGGTAGAAATAAACCCCATTCTAGTATTTTTCAGCATTATCGGAGGAATGAGTGTGTTTGGTATGTCGGGAATATTTTATGGTCCCTTAATTGTATCAATCTTCCTTACTGTTTCGAGTTTATACCTCTCTAAATACGAAGGGCTGATTCTCAACAACCGTGAATTTTATGTAAGCCAAGACCCATCTGGTTCAAAGCAAGAAGACACAAAAAAAGCAGAGTAGCTACAACAATTCTACTGTTTCCTTAGCAATTTGCAGTTCTTCATTTGTAGGAATCACAAGAACGGCAACTTGCATCTCGCTTTTTTGGATACTACGCTCTCCCTTCGAACCACTAGCATTATTGTTTTCATCCAGAGCAATCCCGAGTATTTCTAGATTGCTACAACAGGCGGTGCGTATATCGGCACTGTTCTCTCCAACCCCACCAGTAAATACAATAGCATCCAATTTTCCCAATGCGGCGGCATAGGCACCAATATACTTCTTGATACGATAGGTATAAACTGCAAATGCAAGAGCTGCTCTGGTGTCGCCTTGTTGCTTTTTCTGCAATAGGTCTCGCATATCATTGGTAGCGGCAATGCCTTTCAAACCACTGTTCTTATTCAAAAGAGCATCGATTTGATCTACACTGTAGCCAAGTTCACGGTGTAGATGAAATAAGATTCCAGCATCGATATCTCCGCTACGGGTGCCCATAACAATACCTTCCAATGGTGTCATCCCCATAGATGTATCGATACACGTCCCACCTCGGATAGCCGCCATACTACATCCATTTCCCAAATGTAGGGTAATCATAGATAAATCTTCTAGCCGTTTTTGCAAATACTTAGCGGCATTTGTAGCGACGTACCTATGCGAAGTTCCATGAAAACCATAGCGCCTAATACCATACTTACTGTAGAGCTCATAATCAATGGCATAGTGAAACGCGTAGTCTGGAATCGTTTGGTGGAAGGCGGTATCAAAAACGGCTACTTGCGTGGTATTCTCAAAATATTCCTGGCAGGCCAAAATTCCCATCAGATTTGCAGGGTTGTGTAGGGGAGCCAAGGGTTTGTGTTCTTCTATCGCAGAAATGATGCTGCCATGGATGATCGCTGGTTGGTAGAACTTCTCCCCTCCATGTGCAACCCTGTGGCCTATGGCAGCAATATCGTTTTTATCTTGGATAACACCCTTTTCATTGTGCAAAAGGTGTTCCATTGCCAACGTAAGAGCGTATTTGTGATTGGGAATTGGCTTTTCTTGCGAAAAACTCCCCTTTGCTATTTTATGGGTAATCTTTGCTGCCTCCTCTCCTATTCTTTCCACAAGACCACTGGCTAAAACCTGCGAGCTATCCATCTGGAAGAGTTGGTATTTCAAGGAAGAACTACCTGAGTTGATAACAAGAATTTTCATGCCCCTGCCTTTTCCCCTTGGGCTTGGATTGCAGTGATTGCTACTGTACTGACAATATCTGCTACCAAACAACCACGACTCAAATCATTCACAGGTTTGTTTAAGCCCTGTAGAACAGGACCGATTGCAATAGCCTTAGCAGACCTTTGTACTGCCTTATAGGTATTGTTTCCCGTATTCAAATCAGGAAAGACAAATACTGTTGCCCTACCCGCTACAGCACTACCGGGCATTTTGGTTTTAGCAACCGACATCTCAACGGCAGCATCATACTGCATAGGTCCTTCTAATAAGAGATCGGGGCGTAGTTCTTGTGCTATTTTTGTAGCCTCGCGAACTCTCTCGACATCCGTTCCCGAGCCGGAGTCGCCTGTAGAATAGGAAAGCATGGCAACTCTTGGTTCTATACCAAACGCCTGAGCAGTTAGAGCAGAGCCAATCGCAATTTCAGCAAGCTCCTGGGCATCTGGGTTTGGATTGATAGCACAGTCTCCATAGACCAGCACACGGTCTTCCAAACACATAAATAGGACACTGGAAACAAGAGAGGCTCCTGGTTTAGTTTTGATGATTTGAAACGCTGGTCGTATCGTTTGAGCAGTCGTATGGATAGAGCCTGATACCATTCCATCAGCGAGATCTTTGTAAATCATCATAGTTCCAAAGGTATTGACATCAGCCATGATATCTTTCACAACATCTACAGTTGCCCCTTTGTTTTTACGCAATTCGCAGTATGTTTCGACGAAATCATCAAAATGAGGGGATGCAGTTGGTTCGATGATCCCAATCTCTGGTAAATCCAAGCCCAGACTATTTATCTTTGCCGCGATTCTATCCGGGTTTCCCAATAAAGTCAATTTTACCACATCTCGTTTGCAGAGAATTTCAGCTGCGCGTAAGATCCGCTCCTCTTCCCCTTCCGGTAAAACAATATGCTGTTTGTTAGACTTAGCCCTTTGCAACAGGCCATACTCAAACATCTTGGGAGTAGTACGTGTGGAACGACTCAGACTAATTTTTTCTTTGAGTTCGTTGTGATCGATATATTTATCAAATAAGCCCAAAGCCATAACAATTTTACTAGGGGTGTAAGAAGAGATAGTAGCATGGATTTTATCCATCTTCAAAGCGGTATCATAGGTAGATGCAGCAACACTCAAGATAGCAATGGGCAAATCTGGCATACCGTCTAGCATGTCCTTAATTACACCTTGCGGTTTCATACCTCCCGTAAGTACGATACCAGAAATATTAGATATATTCTTTGATTTTAGAGAAAGTAGACAACCAAGTAGGATATCATTGCGGTCTCCCGGTATAATCACTAAACTCTCATTTTGCACACGATTCAGGAAATTCTCCACATGCATAGCACCAACAGAAAAACGACTGGTGAGCTTATAGAGGTTTCTTTCTCCATAGAGAACTTCCGCTTCCAACCAATCCTGTACCTCTGCCAATGTAGGCTGCACCATACTGGGTTCATTGGGTAAAAAATAGGTCTTGTGACCACCTACATCTACATTCTCTTGCAATAAAGAATACAACTCTTCTGTATTGCAAACCTCTTCATCAACCCTATTGACAACGGTAGAAATGACTTTGCAACCCATTTCTTCAAAAGATTCGATCGCCAATTCGATTGCACTTCTAACTTCTTTAGCCGTTTTATTTTGGGCATTGTTTACCAAAAGGACGGGAGCCGCCAAGTTACTCGCAATCTCAGCATTGATTTCAAACTCAAATGCAGAAGTTCCCTTACCAAAATCGGTCCCTTCACAAAGGACAAAGTCAAATCTCTCTTCTAATTTTTTATAGCGACTGAGAACACCATCCAATAACTCTCCTTGCTTTCCTGAAGTAAGCAATTCTTGCGCTTCTTCGCTGGTATAGGCATAGCATTCTTGGTATGTCATGTCTAAGTGGAAGTGTTCACGGAGTAGTTGGATATCATTATCTTGTTTGCCAGCATAGGTATGAACAATCGGTCGGAAAAAACCAACATGCCCCCTATCTCGTATTAAGGTTTCCATAACTCCTAAAGCTACCGCTGACTTACCGCTTCTCGCTTCTGTAGTGGCTATATATAAATTTTTAGACATAGGTTCCTCTTTTATGCAAACATTGGAGCAAGAGCCTGTCCTAAAACCAAACTACAGGCTCTTGCAGCTTGTCTTTTACCTAAGAATAGACTGGTTTTAAGACGCGCTGTAAAAATTCTATGATTTCGGTTGTATATACCAGTCTACACTTCTTCACATACTGCAATTCTATAAAAAGAACTTGGTATGATTTAACAAACCACCTTGGTGGATGTACAAGCAATCTCCCTTGATATTATGCGAAACAAGATAGTCTAGTATAGTATACAGTGATTTTCCCGAGTAAACTGGTTCTGTTGGTAACTCTTTCAACTTCCAGGTATCACGGATAAAATTTTCTAGTGTTTTGTTGATACGGGCAAAGCCTGGAGCAGCCAGGGGGGAAAGGAGTTGTATGGGTTGTAGGTCAAAAAAGTCCATTTCTAACTTCAATGCAGAAAGATCCAAATAGCTATCCATCATATTGATCTTAGAGCCAATGCATATACCAATGATATTTTTATTTGTGTTTTTATAGTATTCCATGGCAGAGAGAGCTGTAGACCCAGAACCTAGGTCAATAAAAATGTATTTAAAAGGAAAAACAATTTCTTCCCACAAACTTCTCAAACCACTGAGAGTAGATGTGTGCAAAGCAAACTCAGGTAGGACAAATAGGTTGTCAGATTTTTCGGAAATTTCCTCAATCTTGCGTTGCACCAAGTCTCGTTCCGCCACATCAAAGTATTCGTCTGCATAACGTTTTGCTAGGATAGAATTTGCTGTTTTGAGCTTTGCATCTTTGGTATGAAAAATAGAAACAATTTCTATCCCATGCATCTGTAGGAGGTAATTGAAAGAAGCGAGATAATTGGAATGTGGGTTGCCATAGGTAAGTACTTTGCTGATATTGTGTTTTTGCAAATGTTTCCATAGACCAGAAAATTTGCGAATTTTTGTCCCAAAGGAAGCGAAGCTCTTGTCTTCCCGTTTTATATAGAGAGAAACTTGGCTGGTCTTTTCAAATAGCTCTATAGGGGTATTCAGCTTTTCTGCAAAATTTACTCTTTTGTTTCCGAATAGCATCATTTTGCCTTAAATGAAAATGTATCCCTCAATCGGCCTTAAGAACAGCAAGGAATGCTTCTTGGGGAATCTCTACGGCTCCAAACTGTTTCATACGTCTTTTTCCTTCTTTTTGCTTTTCTAATAGTTTTTTCTTACGAGTGATATCCCCACCATAGCACTTCGCAGTGACATTTTTGCGCAAGGCAGAGATATTTTCTCTGGCGATGATCTTATTGCCAATAGCCGCTTGCAAAGGGATCATGAATTGGTGGCGTGGGATGATATCTTTTAATTTCTCGATGATCGACCTACCGCGAGCTTCTGCCTTTGTACGATGGACAATTACCGAAAGGGCATCCACAGGCTCAGCATTTACCAGAATGTCTAGCTTGACCAGCTTAGAGACTTTATAGCCTATTGGTTCA
This sequence comes from Spirochaetota bacterium, assembly GCA_039028475.1. Taxonomy (GTDB): domain Bacteria; phylum Spirochaetota; class Leptospiria; order Leptospirales; family Leptospiraceae; genus JBCCIA01. The sequence continues at coordinate 5,825 of JBCCIA010000302.1, forward strand.
TAATCGAGCGAAGCAAAACCTTTTGTATACGATTTCAACTTGTCGTAAAACTCAAAAATCAGTTCCGATAGGGGCATTTCATAAATCAACTGTACCTTTTCTTCACTCAAATACAGTGAATCCACTTGCATACCTCGTTTGTCTATGACCAATGACATGATATTGCCAACAAACTGTGTAGGAGTAATAATTGTCGCTTTGACGTAGGGTTCTTCCATTTGGCTTATCATCTGTGGTTCTGGAAACAAGGAAGGATTGTCAATCTCATAAGTTTCCTCCGATGTATTGGTCAAGCGGTATTTTACCGAAGGTGCCGTAGTCAAAAGGTCAAGGTTAAACTCTCGTTCTAGCCTCTCCTGGACAATCTCCATGTGTAAAAGCCCCAAATAGCCGACACGAAAACCAAAACCGAGAGCGGCAGAACTTTCTTTTTCAAAGACAAGAGCAGCATCATTCAGCTTTAACTTTTCAATGGCTTCAGATAATTCGTCAAATTGCTCGCCAAAAATAGGAAATAAGCCGGAGAAAACCATTGGCTTTGCTTCCTGGTAACCTTTGACAGCAATTGCGGTTCTCTTTTGGTAGTGGGTAATGGTATCACCGGTTCTTGCATCGGCAACATTTTTGATACCCGCAACTATATAGCCCACGTCTCCTGCCCGCAGCGTTTCGGTAGGAATCAAACTGATACGGTTTATCCCCACTTCTGTAACGACAAAATCTTTTTCATTGCTCATGAGCAAGATACGGTCGCCTTTTTTTAAGGAACCATCCATGATTCTTACTTTGGCAACTACACCCATATAGTTATCAAAGTAAGAATCGTAAATCAAGGCTTTCAAAGGTTCCTCTTCACTGCCCTGTGGAGAAGGAATCAGCTTTGCAATAGACTCAAGGACATCTAATACATTCAGACCTGTTTTGGCAGAAATAGGAATTGCCTCGTCTGCTTCTAGTCCCAGGGTATCTTCTATCAGAAGTTTGGTTTTGTCAATATCTGCACTTGGTAGGTCTATTTTATTGATGACAGGAAGGATTTTAAGGTCTAATTCCATCGCGAGGTAAAGATTTGCCAGAGTTTGCGCTTCCACACCTTGGCTAGCGTCTACGATTAACAAAACACCCTCACAGGCTTTTAAGGAACGGGAAACTTCATAATTGAAGTCCACATGCCCTGGAGTGTCGATAAGGTTGTAAAAATACTGCTTTCCATCTTGAGAGGTGAATTCAAAAGATGCATTGTTCGCTTTGATTGTGATACCACGCTCTCTTTCAATATCCATAGAATCTAGAATTTGATCCTTTTTCGTTCTATCGTTGGTCACCATCGATAGCTCTAGGATTCTATCAGCGAGAGTCGACTTTCCATGATCAATATGAGCGATGATCGAGAAATTCCTGATTTGTTTTTGCCTGTCTTGCATAAATGTTATTGGGTACTATCCGCTAATTTGATGTCTTCTTTTGTTACTACAGATTTCGTATAGCGAATGTAGTCTACATTTTTAATAGTTACTAAGCCATCTCCCATATAGGTGTCTAAGATTTTAATGATCTCTTCCGTTTTATTTTCAGATTCAATGATAGTAAGGACGATGGTAGATTCTTTGCTAATCAATGTAGACATGAAATCATCGGAGAACTTAACTTTTAGATTTGTACCATAACCTGAATTTGATTTCAAAATAGTGCAACCTGTTACACCTATTTCTATAAATTTATCAATCAATAGCTTATACAATATTTGTCCCTTGTATTGCTCAGAACTATTCAGAAAAATAGTTATTTCTTTACGATCGTCTCTTATTTTCATTTTTCTACCTTACATATTTTCGCAACTTCCCTTAATTCAACGCAAATCAGATTATGAG
>JBCCIA010000303.1:0-7686 GCA_039028475.1 Spirochaetota bacterium
CTTTGTCATTGCCAATAAATGCTCCCGAAAAGGAATATTGGATTTTTTTCCAACCATCAAAGTTTAAAGTGCTGAGCTTCTTTTTATGAGTTTCCCCAAAATGGTCTGTAAATAAAAGATATAGCTTCCCTCCTGCAAGGCTAGAATATACGCGAAATTCGAGTATTTCAGGAAATTCAGGTAGCAAAAGGGGACTTTTCCATTTCAAATTCCAAGAATACTTGCAATAGGCATCCGGTAACCAAACAAGCAAAGACTTTCCAGAACTAATTCCAGGATACACTAAAGAACTTGTTTGCCTAAGCGCTACCTGGTTTGCCTGAGATGGCAACATAGAAGCCTTAAAAGTAAAGGAAACGGGTAATTCCTTTCCATCAAAAGAAGCAAGTATTTTTGTTTCCGCTTGAAGGTTGTTGTACCCCTTCAGCAGAAATAGACATAAAAAAAGTCTACTAAGCCCCTTACGTGTACCTATTCTATGAAAAAATAATAAAAAAGAATTTTTTGCTTTACCGTCATTCGTTGACATTCTTTTAACTATTATTTACCTTGGCTTAAAAAGGTAAACCATATTCACAAAGGAGAGAAATTTCGTGAAATTATTCTCAAAGAACACATTCCATTTACTCATAGCAGTAACTATCTCCACTACACTATCTGCGCAAATAGACAACAAAAAACCAGTTGCAAATGAAGGCAGCATGGACAAAGCAGTAGAGGCTATTGACTCAGCTAAGAGTACAATGGATTCCGTTAGAGGTTCCCGTGAAGGTACAACTTCTGGCGATGAAAACAAAGGTGGTTCGGAAAGCGGTGGTAGTGGCACTGTTGTAGACATGTCCCAATCGGCAATTTATGTAAATTCCAGAACAGCATTTGAAATTACCTCTACTGACTCTGAAACTAAAGTAGATTATATTGAGTACAAAATCAACGATGGTTCATACCAAAAGTACTCCAACCCTATCTACTTACCACAAGAAGGGGTTCATACAATTACTTATAGAGCTGTAGACCATGCTGGAAACAAAGAAGCTGCTAGAGTCCTTACAGTTACTGTAGACAACACTCCACCTGATACTGCTGTAACACCAGTTCAAAAAATCCATGTAGCAGAAGATACTAAACTTGCTTCTACTTCTAGCACTTTTTCCGTAACAGCTACTGACAGCGTCTCTGGTGTAGACAAAGTTTACTATAGCATTGATGGCGGTGAAAAGCAAGAATACACTGGTCCTATTAAATTTGAAAAATCTGGTTCTCATACAGTAAAAGTTACTGCTACTGACAAAGCTGGCAATGAAAGCGATGAGTTCTCTTATGTAGTAAATGTTGACAACCAACCTCCTACTGTGAAAATCATAGAATCTATGCCTTTCCTTGTAGTTGATGGTAAAAACTACGCTAAAAAAGGAACTACTTTCTCTGTAAAAGCTACCGACCCAGAAGCTGGTGTGAACAAGATTCTTGTGAAGTTGGATGGCCAAGGTGATTTCGTTGCTTATGCAGATGCTATTTCTTTCACTACTTCTGGTGAACACACTATCGAAGCAAAAGCAATCGATAACGTAGGTAACGAAAGTGCAGTAGAAACTTTGAAAGTTCTTGTAGATGTAATTCCACCAACTACTACTATCAAAGCTATCAATGGTTCTGGAAACTCTTCTACCGAAAGCGGTTCCGAAGGTTCAGGCAACTAATTCGTAAGACTTTTTTACTTTAAAAAAGAAAGAAGCCCGATTTTTTCGGGCTTTTTTTGTTTATGGAGCTTCTTTTATGACTTGTACTAATAGAAGCTATGAGAAATCCAATCCTCACATTACTGAACTTTATCCTCCCCCTTAGTTGTAGCCTTTGCAACAAACAAGATTTGCTTGCAAAAAAGATCGGCATTTGCCGCGAATGCTACGAAATGCCTAAAGAAGTACAGCAAAAAGAATGCCCCATCTGTAAATCAGTCATAGAATCCAGTTGTGATTACTGCAATTCTCGCAATGTTTTTTTTGATGAACTCATCTACCTGCGTAAAGGTGACACATTTCATAAAAAGATCTTACGTAAGATCAAATTTTCGAAAGAACCACATCTTTCCTACGTATTTCGTTGGGCGATGTTTCGCAAACTTGCTAGTTGGAAGAAAATTAGCTTTCAGAGCATCTTTTACCTGACCTCAAACAGAAAGACCTTGCTGAAACGGCCTTTCCATCCGTGTACTCCAATTCTAAGTCGCCTGGCTGAATACTTTCAGGCTCCTCTTGCCTCACCAGTAAAGAAAGTCTCTACAGAACTACAGTCCTCCAAAACATACCAGGAGCGCTTTTTACACGCGAAAAGTGCATTCGAACTCTATCCCGAATTTCGCAATCAGTTGACAGGCAACTATCTATTGGTGGATGATGTTTTTACTACTGGTGCCACACTCAATGAAGTTGCAAGAATCTTAAAGGAAAATGGAGCTTCGGCGGTATATGTACTTGTTATGCTAAAAGGGGAATCTCGATGAAATATGTTTTGTACATAGCAGCCTTTACCAGTTTGTTAACCTGTGCGAAATTTGAAGAAGATAGCCGAGATGTATCCACGACATCAGGTTTATTTCTAAGCAAACTAATTTCAGATTCCATCCAAGTACCTCTTTCTGGTTCTGTCACAGGTCTCACTTCAGGTACCTTAGTATTGTATATCAACGGTGCAGACCTAAGCGTTACCGCTCCCAACGATACGTTCACCTATTGGATAAACAAAGATACAGCCTATTCTATTACAGCTACAACGACATCAGAAGACTTGAGTTGTAGCATAGACAATCCAAATGGAAACTCTGGTAGGTATGGTAACTCCTCTATCCAAGTCACTTGCCTAGAAGTTGTTGCATCTCATTATTGAGATTATGATAGGCCTGCTCTGCAAAACTTTCCTGACCCCACTTACTAAAATAGAGCCTGGGCCGTTGCAAAAATCCCTTTATTACCCGCAACCTACCCCGCCAAAAATCTTCTTGCGAAAACATAGAATACTCTTCTCTAATTGCTTGTACATAGGACTGGTATACTTGCGGGGTACTGGCAAGGATACTTAGATCTAGATCTAAAAACACTTTGCAGTCAAGCGTATCCAACAGAGGAAGGTGCTTCTTAGTGCTAAGAATCATCTTTCTTCCAGATTCTCGCAAAACAGGGTTTGAAATACAAGATGCAAACTCAACTGCACTGCGTTCCTCATTGTCCTGGCTTTGGGCATCATAGTATACGTCATGAAACCAAATACACAGATATAGGAGTTGTATATCAACCGATACGTCTGCCGGAATACCACTTAGGTGCTGTAATAAACTCTGGATATGGGTAAGGTTGTGGTATTTCCGGTGTGGCTGGGAATAAGAGTCTAATAGGAATGCAGCGATCTCTTTAGGTTGTACAACCTGTGACTGCTGCAAACAAAAAACAATAGTATCATGTTCTATAGATTCATAATATGGGTTGGATTCTTCCATTCAACTCTTGCAAAAAGGGGATAAAGTTGTCTAATAATTCAGGCAATTCGTATTCAAAAATATCTCCTGCCTGGACAATGTCACCGCTTTCCATACACTGTACGGCTTCATTCATCATTTCATTGAGAGAGTTAGCCATTTCTAAGTATTCTTTCTTTTCAAACCACTCCGGTTCCACACCGTATTCTTGCGCTTGGTTCTTCACTGCCATAAGCGCAGTTACAAGAGAAGACAAGCGGTTCGTACAATGACCTAACAGTTCTGTTGCCACTGCATCTTTACCAGCTTGGTAGCTTTCGTTGACCCGAATAAATTCATCCTTCAACAAATCCATCTTTTCTGAGAACAGCTTAATAATTTCTAGAACTGAAGTTTTGTCCATAGAATAGGAAGATAGCTTATTGCTGAGGTCTAACAAAAATAGTTTGATTTCACGCAAAGAATCTAAGAAGCTCTCTATCTCAGTTGTACCCTCTAAAGTGCTACTCAGTTTGCTCAGCCGAACAAGAGTATCGGCAACCGATTGTTGTGGGTTGGACGGATAGATATGACTATAATCTAGTTTTAAAAGGGAGCCGACTGAATCCAGGAGTTCCTTCATCCACAGTGTACCATCAGCCAAATCCATTGCTTCTTTTTCTGTTAAGGAGTCACGATTGACAATAGTATTGCCCACTCTATCAACATAAGTATCTAATTCTTGTAGGCTTTCTAAAATGATATCTTGCTTTTTGCCCGAAAAGAAGTCTAGACGAGCTTCCTGGTTGATTTGTACATCAGCCAAATCGTTTCTTGCAATTTCTTTGCCATTCAAAAGGAATCCCGTAAGTACATGTCCCTGTGAATGTATCCAATCAGAGACTTGGTCAAAAACTTCTCCTAAATTTTTTTCTTCGCCTACAGAAGCTTCTACTTTTTCTTCGTTGATATAAATGTTCATGGACTTTTTTTCTATCTATCCTTTCCAAAGATGTATCGATAATTGTTTTTCAGGTACGAACCAACATTCTTATGCCGACTAACCCCTTGTTCCATATATCGGAATTTTGCCTTTAATCTTTGCTCATAATTCACCAGGTGTGACTCGTAATTGCGGATTCTTTTCTCATTCTCACTGATCTTTTCTTTCATCATTTGGATCTTAGTAGCAAATACCCCAGAACGAAAACTTGTATAAGGCTTGATGTGGCTCATAATTTTAACGCCTAAGCCGTCATCAGGACGGTTGTCGTCGTTATTGTCCGAGGCAAATAACTCGCGCACAGATTCGGGGTGCTCGCTTAAAGCATTCTCTAAAATAGCCTCATCAATCACCAAAAGACCCTCTTGGATTTGCTTCCAGCTACTACCTGGAGGTCCTGTAGTGATTCCTACATCGGATAAAACTTTAAAGCGTGGGTCAGTGGAAGAAGGATAGGGAGCTCCAATCCTTGTTTTCAGACCGGCAATCAATTGCATCACCGAGGTCTCACCAGACAACAGACCTGATTTACTCTTTATATTCCAATACTCTTCCGAAATATCGTGGTTTCGATTCTCATCATTGATATTGCTATTTAGGTCAATATTATTGTCTTTGCTCGAAGAAGAAATTTCTTTACCAAATTTAATAACATCATTGTAGGCTGCGACAAAATCTTTCAACATACGCATACCCTTCGAAGTATCAATAATAATATCCATCTCGACTGGTTCTTCCGTTGTTTTTAAAACATTCAAGGAAACGCCTTCAATAGCATCACGGATACCTTCATTAGACTCACGAGTAATCTCAATCCCATCTACTTTCAGCTTCGCGTTTTGAGCAGGAATAATGGTATTTGTAGGAGGCGCTCCTTGCAGTTCTCCAGGAACAGAGTACTGCACCTGACCAAAAGTAAGGTTAGAGCTTGTTGGATTGGAAAAGATCAGACGAGTCAATTCCTTACCCTTGGCAAAACTAGAAATATTGAGGACGAACTTACCATCACGTAAAGGCAGGTTGCGAAAGGCTTCCTCAGGTCCTTCGCCATTTTTAAACTCAATACCCAAACCCAAATATTCTGGAACAGAGCTATCAGCGGCAGGCTGAACGGTAAACTCTAAAGTAGAGAATTTAGCAATTTTTACAACATTCACAGGCATATAAAAAGCTGTACCGGGAGCTAACACGATTCCTGATTCGCCTTGCTGCGGAGGATTTTCTTTGTTTGCTGCAAACCTCTCGCTGCGGTATCCCTGTCCACTCGTAGAGGTAATTGCAATAGGAGAAACAGAAGGGGGTGGTTCTGGAACGTTGGCTCCCACAAGCCCTGCTGCTTTTAAAATGCCATTGGAATCTAAAAACTTTAATTTAGCACTTTCCCCATACTGGATGGATTGCAAAGATAAGACATAATTTTCTTCATCCACACGTGTCAAAGCAGGCGCGACTACCTTTTTTGCATATTTTACAATGGCTTTTTTTAATTTCTTGAGACCTCCCCCGGCAAACTCGACGTCTACACGATTCTCCCCAGAAACAATAGCAAAAACTCCCTTAGGTATCTTCGTATTTGCTGCAACTTTGTTACCTGCTACCTTATTTCTCTTGGCAAGTTGCTCCACTTCAATTTTCTGTTTGCCAGAATTAGCAGCTCGGTTCGCTTCTCCAGAAATTACGCCCTCTTGGTTAGAAGTAACTCGTTTGGAAGAGAAGGGAGCCGTGAACGAAACGAGATCTCTTGTTCTATCTTCCAAATTCTTAGTAAGTTTTTTTAACTCTTTCCAGGCTTGGATTTGTACCTTGTGGTAGTTATTTTCTTTTTCCCATCGTTTAATGGGTTTGGACTCTAAATCAACAAGTTTGCGAACGACATCATTGGTATTTTGTCCGGAGCTTAAACCGGGTAGACTAATTGCAGGCATATTTTCTTCCTATTGTTCTTATTAGTTTTTGTCGGAGAATTACAAAATCAAATTAACACTAGTATTTTGAATATTAGACGCGGTTAGCTGAGATTTGCTGTGTTTTAAAATTTTGCTTTGCAAAAAAAAAGAATTACACATACAATCTTGTGCGGAAACAATGGTAACTAAATGGGCATAAAAATCAGTAAAGATAATCCTAGCATATTCTTTGACCGAGAACTTTCTTGGCTAGACTTCAACTACCGCGTCTTAGAAGAAGCAGCCGACCCCTCCAATCCAATATTGGAACGTTTAAAGTTTCTCTGCATTACAGAATCCAATCTAGACGAATTTTATATGGTTCGAGTTGCTGGTTTGAAAAATGCAACTGCGAGTGGAATGGATGGCAAGAGTTTCAATGGAATGTCCTTTTCAGAAGTCATTCAAGCAATCTCGCAAAAAGTATCTGCTTTTGTGAAAAGCCAATACGATATTCTGGTAAACTCTATACTGCCGGAACTAAGAGAAAATGGCATCAATATTTTAGAAGACCCATCTGCACTAACAGCAGAAGAGGTTGATTTTGTAAAAAAATACTATAAGGAAGAAGTTTCGAGTATTCTAACACCTCTAGCTATTGATACAGCCCATCCATTTCCACACGTTCTAAACAAAACTTTAAATTTAGTCATTACTCTTTGCCCTGTAGAAGATACATCAGACGCTCGTAAGGCCTTATCCATTGTCCAGGTTCCCTCGGTACTACCACGTTTTTTACGCTTGCCTAGCTCCAAACCATCAGAACACAAGTTTTTCCCCTTAGAAAGTGTTATAAAAATGCACTTAGATGACTTATTCTACGGCATGATTGTTAAGGAAGTACACCCTTTTAAGATCATCCGTGATTCAGATATAGACATCAGCGATGATGCAAAAGATGACCTTTTGACGAGTGTAAAATTAGAACTTAAAAATCGTATCTGGGGAGAAGCAGTCAAGATAGATATCAATAAGAACGCAAGTCCCCTACTACAAAGTCTATTAAAAGAATCTCTCAATGTACAAGAACATGAGGTGTTTCCTGTACCACATTTACTACGCTTGGGGGATATGATGTACTTTTATGGTTTGGAAAATACATCCAAGTTAAAGTTTCCCTATATAAAACCGAGAAGCAAACTCAATGTTCCCTCTTTGGATAAAATCTTCAGCATCATTCGCAAAGAGGACAAATTACTCCACCATCCCTACGACTCTTTCCAAGACGTGGAAAGCGTTTTGAAATTTGCAAGTGGCGACCCAAAAGTTTTAGGAATAAAAATGAC
>JBCCIA010000304.1:0-7589 GCA_039028475.1 Spirochaetota bacterium
AACAATTGATTTGAAACTTTTACCAAATAGTTCTTTTATACTCTGAATGGACACTATGTAACATTTTATATAGCTACTTTATCGTACAAGTTCTTTTTTTTGCTGAGTAGTAACAATTTTTAAATACAAAATCTATTCGCTCTTTTTTATACTCTGACTCTACCAAACTCTTTGTGTCAGAGTCTAGTATTAGTAGTATTTTTCTCTTCAATCGTAAGGCAAGACTTTTAGCTTTTGATAACGCTGAACTATAACCCATTGAAGCAACGAAATGGCAATTCTCAATTATTTCATTTGGAAGAGCCTTTTTAAGAATTTCAATATCAAATTCTCCTTCAGTTATTACATAACATATTTTTTTTTCTTCCATCTTATTCACCTAAAGTAGTTATATTAAAATCATGCACTCCATGCTCAATTCTATATTCAAGTTTATGTAGAAAATACTCCTTAATACTTTGCTTTGCAATACAAAATTCCACTTCTTCACCAGTCCATAAAAAACCGCCTGGATTCTTACCTAACATGCCCATATTTCATATTCGATAGGTAAAGACTTACTATAAAATAATGTGATTTTTGAAAGGATACACTTGGACTTAATTTTACCTCCATCCTCTGCCAGAGAATGAAGATTAAATCAGTTACCCGTTATTGTTATTATTATTGTTGTTATTGTTATTATTCGAAGAGCCTGGGGAAGAACTACTGGAACGTCTCTTCTTTTCCTCGTCATCTCCACCACCGCCTAAGGCAACTTGCATAGGTGTGTTGTAAAACGAATAGGGGTTGAGTTCTTCCATGATTTCACCGTCAAAGAAGTGGATTCGGGAGTCTGAACCTTGGTAAGCGGAGACAAAGGATTCACACAACTCCTCACCGTTATAGAGATAGAAATGACCACCGTCAAAAACTACCGAGGGTTTTTCGTCCGCGTGGGCTGTAAAAAATAGGCAAATGTTGTCTTGCACTTGTTGTTGTTCCGTCTCTGCAATTGCCAAGCAATGGAGAAATTGTGAAGTGTTTCTTTGGATTGTATCTGCTGTTGCATTCATACCTAGTCTTTACTCCTTGTACCAATAAAATTCAAAATTCTGGAAGGGAAGGTTCATCGCTTGGATGTGGTAAAAACCGTTTTCCCTCTGCTTTTTGTAATGATACTCGCGCAAGGCAGAAGTTGTCACTAAAAAATTGTTCACAACCCCAGCTTGGAATAAATTTTCATGCAAAAGCAGCAAAGCACCGAGGTCTATTGTAACAAAATAGCTGGTAGGTATAGCTTCCAAAGTAGTAAAATACCGCTGGTAGGTGAATAAATGCTCTTGTTTGGCACGTTTATCGTCACCATAAACAACTGCGGTATCGCGTAAGATTTGGCAGTATAGGGTGTTGGTCAACAGTTCTTTGCAATTCGCTGCGAAGAGTTCCTTTTTGATGAATAGCTCTAACTTGTCATTTTTGCTCAAGTTGAGAATGGGTCGTTTGCTTTTTAAAAGCTGTGATTCTAATGGGATCTTTCTCTCGTTGTACTGGAGATAGAAAGCGGAAGTGTCGTATAATTTTTGTAAGAGAATATCTTTTTCAATGAGGCTTACCAGAGAATTTTCCTGCGCATAGAAATCTTTGCTCACCGTTGCAAGAGAGTTGCTTTTGCTAATAGGCTTTTGTTCTTTCACCAGGTTAGGGTGCATATCCACCATGTATTCCTGGAGGTAACTCGCCTTTTGTTCAGGAGCAATTTTAGGATAAAGCTCAGGATAGGAACGGTAGATCTCTTTTTGCAAGGCACAGGTATAGGATTTGGAGGAATTCTGTTCTGTTTTGACAAAGGCACAACCAGTGTGGCAGATATGTAAGTAGTCACATTGTTGGCAGTCGGAGTGTAGCCCTTTTTTCTTATGCAATGAACTGATGGAATGCCTACCTTGTTGTAAGATTTCTTCCACCGAATTTTCGTAGATATTGCCATAGCGAAAGGGCTTATTACCTTGCCCACGCACACAGGAATAGATTGTGCCGTCTCCTTGTAGCAAGAAAAACTTTTCTCCACAGTTAAATGCCGCTGTACAATAAGAGGGTGTAAACTCATCAAACCAATTCTTGTGAAAGCCTGGTTCTAAGTCGGTATTGTGAAACTCTGCTTTGAGCCTTTGGTAAAATTTTACCTGTAGTTCTTCGCTGATTGGTGGTAGTTGTTCTTCGGGAAATTTTTCCGCACTGAAGCTAGAACCAAAACCAAACATAAAGTTAAACCGGTTCATATCAAAACCATATTCGTAGTGCAATGTTTTGATGTCGGTTACGAGTTCATCGAGTCTCTGAAAATTTTCTTGGAAGAGGGTCGTAGAGAGTTTTTTCCCATGTGGATACTTCGCTAAAAGTTTTAGATTCTCCACTGTTCTGGGTAAACTACTAACGCCTTGCTTGTTTTTTCTATACTTGTCGTGCAAAGAGAGAGGCAGATCGACACTCGCACTGATGGATACCTTATATTTCAGAAACAATGGATAGAACTTTTCGAAAGAGTAGAGGTTGGTTTTAATGTGAGGGTTGGTTTTCGAAATCCCTAAACTCTCTATAGCAGTTTTGTTGTCCTGGTAGTAGTTGTGGATATAGAGAAAGAGAGCTTCTACTGTATCCTTATGCAATGTGGTTACTTCGCCACCGTGTAGGGAGATATTGAAGGGTAAAATATTGGCAGTAGTAAATTTGTTAACGGCGTCTTCTAAGGTTTGCAAGGCTCTTTCGTTATCTTGTTTGAGAAATTTACTATCGGTTTGTCTTCCCAAATAGCAATAGGTGCAACCTAAGTTGCAGTAAATTGTTGGAACGTATAACAGGTGGATGGCTTGTTTAAATTTATTTTGTATCATGTCGTTTTATTGGAAAAAAGTGCTTATATTTCTTTTCTAAGGTAGTAAATTCTTGTTGCTGCATGGCAAAGATCAATTTATCCCAATACTTGCCTTGCCAATAATGGAATTCTTTCAACCTTCCCTCTTCATGTAAGTTGATTTGTTGCATCAGTTTTAACATGGAGTGGTTGTAGGCAAAAATTTCTATGTATATTTTTCGATAGCCATAGAATTGGAAGAGTAGCTGTAGCATTTGGAAAGCCGCTTCCAGACCATAGCCTTTTCGCATCTCTTGTGGGTTTATACAAATGCACAAATAGCTGATTTTGTCGACCAAATTGTCTAAGTAGTTGTAGCTAAACCCAATGATTTGCTTTGTGTTCTTTTTCTCTACCACTAAGAATAGACCGTAGCGATTTTTTTGTCGGCGTAAAAAACGTTCCTGGAAGTCTTTGTAGTTCTCTATATTTCTGTCTTCAGACCAGAGATGTAAGCTGCTATAATCGTTATATAAAGCAAACAAACCGGGGAGATCTTTTTCCTCCCAAGTCCGTAAGCAAATATTGCGTGCTTCGATGATCATCTTACTGTAGCTTTGTGTTTATTTATTTTTGTAAAACCAACGTAGCAAAAGGATCTAAACCAACTTTGAGCCTATTGCCGTCTTTTTCAAAGGAGAAATCATTCGCTGGCTTGCCAGTCCAAAAATCATTGTAATCACTTAAGTTTATCTCATCTGGTAAAAGTACGGAGATCGTTTGTTTTTTACGACTAGGGTTCCAAAGTCCTAGAATCCCTTTTGGGTTATAGTATCCTGGAGGAAACTTGTGATCCAAACTGCCTAAGGGTAGAGATTTTTCCTTACAACAGGCTTTACTAAGCTGTAAAGCCTTGCGGAGAATATCTAAGCGATCCTCACTGATCGTATTCATATTGTCGCTTACCAATAGCATCCCACCACTCATCCCCATAATACTCGCCATCATAATTGTTTGTTCTAGAGTCATTTCGTTTCTATCCTTACGAACCAGTAGGCAATCCGGGTCGTTGAGCCATAGGGTTTTATGCATGAAGGTACGAGTCAGGGTATTTATCAAAGCCTTTTCTGTACAGAGGGCATGTTTGTCACGCATCAACTTTCGACTGAGTTGGATATCCCAAGAAGATGTAACATCACAACCGATCCGCATGCCATCAAACAAACCAAACGAAGGAGCTAGGGGTGCTCCACAACCCAAAAGAAATGTCTCTTTGCCAACAACATCGCGGATGAACTCGATGGCTTTGCGATACCGTTCTAAAGGAGTGAGGCTACGGTTGTAAGGCACACCAATGAGAGAGGCCGAATAGAGGAAGTCTAGTTTCAAGTAAACAAATCCCCAATCTTTTGTCAGTGTGCGAAATACATACTCCAAATATTCCTTGGTTTTTGGGTGGCTTGCATCCAAGGTGTAAGTATAATCCCAACCCCAAAGTGGATTCCAAAGGGCAGGAACTGGGTTGCCTTTTTCGTCTTTGAGCACTGCTTCGGGGTACGTTCTGTAAAACTCACTTTTCTTACGTACTAGGAACGGAGCCAACCATAAGCCAGGTTTGAAGCCCTTGGAGTTGATAGCTTCTACGATAGGTTTGAGTCCATTGGGAAAACGGTTGTTGGGAATGAGCCAGTCTCCGATCTCTGCTTGGTAGCCATCATCAATTTGGAAGAACTCCATGCCTAGATCTAAAGAACTCAATTTCTCTAAGTTTTGTAGGAGGATGTCTTCGGAGATTTTGGTATAGTAGTAGTACCAAGAGCACCAACCGGTAGGAACTTCCTCTGAGAATTCTGCAATGCCATGATTTTTGGCTACAGTCTCTGCATAAGTTTCTAATTCTTTTTCTGGGAAGGCAGTCGAGAACTCTTTCATAGTGAAGGAGCTGAGGGCAACACCTGTATTATTGCGGAAGGTTGGGGAAGAGTAGAAGTCATACTGTACTGCTAATTTTTGAATACTGCCGTCGTTGGGGTTGAGGTTGGTGATAAACTTGGTGTATTGGTTGCCCTTATCGCTAACACCAAGCCAAACTCCTTGTTCTTGCGAGCGATTGTAGAGTAAAACCAAAGACTCACTGGTAAATTCACCGGTTTGGCCGGTATGGTTCGTGTAGATATTCTCTTCGTTGTAACGCAGAAAGTCTAAAAGAGGGGATTCGTCTCTTTCATTAGCAGCATACGAGGTAGTAAACCCCCAAGATTGGTATCCCTGCTGGAAAACACGCAAGTGATCGAGAGCGGGAGCAGCTAATTCGATTTCTAAGTCTAAGATCTGTAAGCCAACGGAAGGTCTTTCCTTGCCACTCCAAAACAAACTTCCCGAAAAATGGCTTTCTCCACTATTTTGTGTTTTTATAAATTGTAAGGTAAATAGGGAATCGTTACTTTTGCATTCATCTCTTCCATTAGGATTGCGAAAAACTGTCTCGTAAGATACTTCAAAAACTTTATAGCGTAGTTTACCTTGAATCATGTAACGTCTCTCTTGGTATTTTTTTCTAAAATATGGGATCCAACTGGGAAAGTATTTGTTTTTTCAGCGATCTCAAAAAAGAATGAGTATATGAACCCCAGAAATACTAAACTAAATCCTAAACTATTTCAAGGTGATTTAGATGAAAGCACATTTCAAATTTATGAGAAGGAAGCGGTTCTTTCGATCGATTGTGAGATGATGGGCTTAAATCCACGCAGAGACAGACTCTGTGTGATCCAAATGTGTGATTCTTCGAACAACTTTAGCGTTGTGCAAGTTCTACCGG
This sequence comes from Spirochaetota bacterium, assembly GCA_039028475.1. GTDB lineage: Bacteria > Spirochaetota > Leptospiria > Leptospirales > Leptospiraceae > JBCCIA01. The sequence continues at coordinate 5,655 of JBCCIA010000304.1, forward strand.
GACAGACCGAGGCTCCTTTTCTAAAAAAACTTTTTGAAAACCCCAATATTACCAAAATTTTTCATTTTGCAAGGATGGATGTTACCTTTCTCTGGGCTCATTTAGGAATAGTTACCAATCCAGTCTTTTGTACCAAAATTGCTAGTAAGTTAGCTCGAACCTATACAGATAGACATGGTTTGAAAGAAAACATCCGTGAATTCTTTGGCGAGAATATGGATAAGAAGAATCAATCTAGCGATTGGGGGAAAAAGACGCTTAGCCAAGATCAAATTGAGTATGCCTGTGACGATGTGAAATTTCTTATAGCCCTTAAGTCTAAACTTACAGAAATGCTCATTCGCGAACGTCGCTACGAACTAGCCAAGAAGTGTTTTGATTTTATATTTACCTATGCCGAAATGGATTACCTGGAAATGAAGGAAATTTTTGAGCATTGAAAAAAAAGAGCCGTCAGTTTGTCTGTCAGGCTTGTGGCGCAACCTATTCGAGGTGGGCTGGTAAATGTAGTGCTTGCGGAGAATGGAATACCATTGAAGAAGAGATTCTCTCTGAGAGGTTTGCTGCTCCGAAAAACCCCAATAAAAATACCCAATACCGTAAACCTGTTCCGATTACCGAAGTAGAAGAAACCCAACTGCAAAGGATCGCTACTGGTTTTGCGGAACTCGATTTAGTTTTGGGTGGTGGAATTGTTCCTGGAAGTTTGGTCTTGGTGGGTGGGGAACCTGGGGTTGGTAAATCCACTCTCATTCTGGAAATCTCTCGTAAACTTGCTGATTCTTGCAAAGTTCTCTATATTTCTGGCGAAGAATCAGGGGCACAGATTAGTTTGCGAGCCAAGCGTATGCGGATAGACTCTGCTAATATCTTGCTCTCCAGTGAAACCTATACTGAAAATATCCGCGATATGATACTTTCTGAAACACCAGGGATTGTGTTTATCGATTCTATCCAAACCGTGAGCAAAGAATCTTTAGGGACACAGGCTGGTGGAGTTGTGCAACTACGTGAGAGCACACAGGAGTTTTTGGAAGTTGCTAAAAAAACCGGGATTCCTATTTTCTTAGTAGGACATATTACCAAAGAAGGAAATATTGCTGGGCCTAAGGTTTTGGAGCATTTGGTTGATACTGTTTTGTATTTTGAAGGTGATAGGTTGAATTACTACCGTATGTTGCGAGCTGTAAAAAATCGTTTTGGAGCCGTTGGTAATATTGCAATCTTTGAAATGCGTTCGGAAGGTTTGCAAGAAATAGAAGACCGGCACAATGTCTTTGTCAACCAAACCCGTCAGGAAAGAACAGGTTCTGTAATTTCGGCTGTGATGGAAGGCAACAGAGCTTTATCTGTCGAAATCCAAGCTCTGGTCAATCGCACCTCGTATTCACAGGCTAGGAGAATGGCAGAGGGTTTGGATACCCGCCGTTTGATTCTTTTATCAGCAGTCATTGAAAAATTCCTGCAATTGAAGCTCGCCGAATGTGACATTTTTAGCAATCTGGCTGGTGGTTTGGATGTGGATGAACCCGCTTTAGACCTCGCTATATGCACCTCTATAGTTTCGAGCTATTTGGAAAAAGAGACACCATCTGAAATCGCCGTAATTGGAGAAGTTGGTCTTTCCGGTGAAATACGTCCGGTGAGTCGTTCTGCAATCCGGGTCAAAGAATTAGAGAGTTTGGGAATACAGAAAATATACCTACCACTCCGCAACCAAAAAGAGTTGGAAGGCGAGGATTTTCAAGTGGAACTCATTGGCATCGAAACGATCAAAGAACTTTATTCGCTTTTTGCAGAAACTAGTCATGCCAGTACTGAATTTTAAATAATATACATTATAGGGAAGAAACGTTAATAAATAGATGAATCAAAAAAAACTAACTGATACAAAGCGAATTTCTAGCTTTTACCATGAATATATTCGTAAAACAA
>JBCCIA010000305.1:0-7568 GCA_039028475.1 Spirochaetota bacterium
CAGAAGGGGAAATGATTTGCATTTTTTTAAATTTATAAATGATAAAACCCGGAATTGGATCGATATCTTTTTTCATAGTAATCCTCTTGAACGAGCAACTGCTATGGCGGTTTCTCTAAGACTTTTTAACAATTGACTTGTACTCATCTTTTGGTAGATATTTCTTAATTTATCTGCTTCTTCTTTATCACATTGAGATAAAATAACAATTTCAATGTGATTCAAACTTTCCTTGGTTTTTTCTTCTGTACCAAATAATATTTCGTATTGTTTAGCAGTTAGAAAAGCAAAATTATCTTTAGAGAGTCCTTTTTTCTTCCATTCAGAAGTTAATTTTTTTCTATTCTCTTTACTTTCTAATGCTAAAATTTCATCTTTTTTAAGAAAACCAAATAAATCCATAAATAACCTTCTAAACAAGAGGTTAGTAATTTCAGGATTTCTGTAAAGTAAAAAATGATTACAGTGAATAAGGGTTGATAAACTTATTTACGACTCCATTGAGTTCTTCTTCCATTTTGAAGATCTTTTTTTCGTCTTCTTGTAGGGATTTTCGTAGTCTATCGGTTTCGGGTTTTTCAGCTCGGTAGGAGTTTTCCAAAGCATGGAGTTTTTTGCGTTTACCTATACGGGTATGAAGAAGTAAACGCAAGACATCCCAACTTTTGCCTATTTGTTGCATGAATTCTGGTGTTGGTTTGTAGAGACTGGGATTGAATTCTTCCCCGTACTTGGAGATGATTACCGAGTCGTAGTCCTCTTTGAAAAACTTAGTCAGAGCGTAGCGTTCAATTTGTACGGGATGGACAATACAAGATTCAAAGCCTGCTTTGTAGATGTAGTTGGCAATGATTGCACTGTAAATGCCTTGGTTTTCCAAAACACAGGTGAAATTGTTAGAGAGAGATTTGACAAATCCTTGGATTTCATCATCGGAATGGTTGTATGTTTTGACATCGTACTTTACGTTATAATCTCTGGGGAATGCCGATACAAAATATTCTTTATTTAATTGGATGCCTATGTACTTTTTCATGAATTTTTGGGTAAAAATGCTAAGCTTTTCTAGTTAAAACATTGTTTTTTAAGAAATCATCTTTGAAAAGCATTAATACAGTTTAGCAAAGGAAAATCTTGCTTTTTTTCTCATCCTCTTTTGCACAAAAGCAAAATTTATTGGAAAACATATCTTTACTATCTACCGAAGATAGTAGTATGATGAGGACTCTGTTACTATTTTTTCTTATTTCTTTGGTATCTTTTCTACCCGCAGAACCAGTAGAAGATGCACCTGATGCAACAAGTGGCTCTAAGGGTAGTGTGGATGGGGTTGCTGACGCGACCTGGGGTATGAGCTTTGATAGTTTGCGTGACCACTTTATCAAATTACAACGTGACCCCAAAAGTGAAGAAAACATCGAAATTGTCCATGAGATTTATAACAAGCGTTTGCATGTAAAGCGCAATGGAATCGATTATTTCTACCGTTTCTATACAACTCCTAAGCTGGTGAAAAACAACCGCCAGGGTAGTGAAAAAAAAACAGACAAACCAGATTTGCAAGAGCCAAGTAATTTAGGGGCAAGTCTGTATTCTGTTGGTATAAAGTTCAATAATTTGGAAAGTTATATTCTCAAAACAAAACTTATCGAGAAATACGGCAATCCCACCAAACAAGTGCAGGATGTAAGTGTGGATACAGCCCAGGTAGAAGAAGAGGAAGAGGAATTGACCCTTGCCGATGCAAAACCAGCTGGTGGTTCTCCTGAGGTAGACACTGCTACCGCTACTGCCACAAAAAAACCCGAAGTTGATCTCAAGAAAGAGCGTAACTATGCTGCCTTCGTTTGGGACCTGAGTGAAAAACAAAAAACACGTCCAGACGATGCCAACAAAGAGCTCAGCGGTACCTTTATCATCCAGTGGAATGAACCATACCAGCAAAACCGTTACTCACGTAGGTTAGATTATTTTTCTGCCAAGCTGACTGCGACAATTGCCCAAGATTACAAAGATTACTACTCTGCCCGAGAAATTAGAACTTTGACCGACCTGTTGAACGGTTTGAAGTAGACCCTTTTCATAGCACAAATCTGAGTCTCTTTCTATGGCTCGGATTTTTTGTTTTCTTCGCTCTCGTTTTTCTCATAAAGAGCAAAAATTTGCTGCATCTGTTTGGGAAAGCACAGCCCAGACTGGTGAGAAGCATCGTAAAAGAGCTTGCAGTCGGAACTTTGGTTCATATCAATATAGAGCATACCATATTTCTCTACCAATTTTTTCATACGTCCTCCCCAAGTTTTTCTCAAATTGAGTGTACTACCATCTTTTAAACGAAGGAATTGGTATTTCTTACCGTAGGTGGGATACACCTTGGGCCAAATCACAACAACTTTGCTAGAATGCTTTTCTGCAAGTGCGAGGAGTTTCTCGGTGTAAACAAACTGGGTTTCGTGGATGGCAAAGTTGTAAAAGTAGATATTTGCCAAGCGCTGGGCATCTCGTTCTAATTCTTCCTTTTGCTTTGCCTTGGTATAACCAAAGTATTCCCCTTGGTACAAATTCAGCACAGCTATTTTCGCATTGTACTTAGGGTCATACTGCAAAAGTGTATCGCTTTTCCAGCGTTCCCAAAATAGTTTATAATCTAGATCGACGGAGCGAAGGGCGATGAGCTTATCTACTAAAAACTCGTACCTATCGCTTTTTGGTATGTTTGACCAGTTCTCTATAGCAAACTCATCTGTACTGGCCATACGCAGAAAGGGTTTGTGCATTAGAGATTTTTTGTCATCAAAACCTTCTGGACTCACTACGAAAAAGATCCGCTCCGGTACTATTTTTGCTCTTACCATACGTTGTAGCCAAAAATAAGAGTAGGCAGGGACTGCCTGCGGGCCAGAGAAATTGTACAGGTCCCAGATTTTGCTTTGCTCAGGTTTCATAAAGCGTTTGGAGAATGGATAAGCTCTGGAATCACCAAAAGCCACCAGTAGCTTTTTAGTGTTTGCCTTGTTACGCTTTTTTTGCATTCTTGCAAATAGCTGTTCCCTGTGGACATAGAATACGATGTTGCCATCTTGGACAAATTTCTTATGAAACAAAGGATGTAAGAATATTTTATCAAAGAGGAAGAAAAAAATAAGAAATAGAATAGGGTAGTAGATATAGAACTTCTTCATCTAAAGCCTCTAAAGAGTTTGGTAAGCAAAATCAATGTTACCGGTTTGTGTGGCTACTAATGCCAATGTTAGCACAAAGGCGATGATAGGGATGGTGACTTGCCTATAACGTAACGCAGGTTTGAATTTGTCAGGCCATTCCTGTATAGCGTGAAAGAGTATACCAAACAAAATAATGTAGATTCCCGTTTCCATCTGCTGGAATGTTTTCCCCGGTTGCAATGTAACTATACGTTCCATTACGGAAAAGGCTTTTGCAACAGTTGGGGTAAAGAAGAGAATCCAAGAGATAAAGTATATATGGATGACAAACAGGTATTTTACAACAGGGTAAACATAGGGAATTTTGGGAAATAGATACCAACCCCGTTGGTTAAAAATACGCTCTATAGCGATAAAGATCCCGGTAAAAACACCCCACAAGACGTAGTTCATACTGGCTCCATGCCAGACACCACCCAAACCAAATGTTAGAACTAGGTTGTAGTGGTTGCGCCATTCGGAACGACGCGAGCCTCCCAAAGGGATATAGATATAGTCGCGGATCCAAAAAGAGAAGGTCAGATGCCAACGCCGCCAGAAATCGCCGAAGCCACTGAGAAAAAATGGTGCTTTGAAGTTCTCTGGTAAATGTAGGCCAAAAAGCTTCGCTAAACCACGTGCTAAATCGGTTAGGCCCGAAAAATCCAAGTAGAGGTTTATCGCAAACAGGTAGCTGGTAAACAATAGAGAGCTACCTGAGTATTCTTCAGGAGAGGCAAAAATGGGTGCAATGAGGCTGGTAAGGCTTAGAGACAGAAGCGCCTTTTTCACGATACCCTGTGAGAAAAGCCAGATTCCATCCAGCATGTCGTCTTTTGACATGGTCGGTTTGGCAAATTGCTGGTTGATTTCTTTAAAGCGTAAGATAGGTCCTGCAATCATAACAGGGAAAAACAGAACATAGGCGAGAAAATCGCTATAGCGCGGAGCCTCTATCTCTCCTTTGCGATAGTCTACTGCGAGCGAGATCAACTGGAAGCTATAATAGCTAATGGTCATGGGCAATATAATATGGAAGCCAGCAATCCCCAGCAATTGTGAAATGTAGGCATCGATTGTCACTGGTTTTTGCAAAAATTCGATCTGTAAAATACTCCCTACAATTTCTAGAAGAAAGTAGAAGTATTTGAAAAAGCATAGGTTTAGTACATTGAAGCCGATGCTTAGTTTTAAGTATTGTTTCGATTTTCCTAAAAAACGCAATAAGAGATAATTTGTAGTGATAACCAGAATTAGGTGTATGAGAAACTTGGAACTAAAAAAGGAATAAAAAATACAGGAGACTAGTATAAGGACATACTTTTTGTATCTGTCGGCAATGTGCCAGTAGAGTAAGTAAGTAAATATGAATAAAATGAGAAACGGAAGACTGAGGAAATTCAACTCGTACTATCTCCCAAAAAAATATCTTGTTCCTGAATTTCTTGCCAATCGCCTTCTTTTAGGTTTAGGTCTTGCAACTGTAATTTGCCGATTGCAATTCTCTGCAGGTCTTCTACTACAGCTCCAACAGCTTTGAACATACGATGCAGTTGACGTTTTCTACCCTCTTTTAAAGTTACATGGACAATGCCGTTTTTTGCATCGGTAACTTCAATCGCCTTTGCTGTAAGAATTTCGCCCGCGTCTTCAATTCCACGCAAGAAAGCCTCGTACAATTGATTCTGTTCTGGCAGGTTTTTGACTTTGAGTTTGTAGTGTTTGAGGATTTTGTAAGAAGGGTGGCTGAGTTTGTAGATCAGGTTGCCATCAGAGGCAAAGATCATCAGACCACGGGAAGTCAAATCTAGCCTTCCAGCCATACTCAAGCGGCGGTAGTGTTGTGGCAGTAGGTTGAAAACAGTTTTTTCGTGGTGTACGTCCATATGGGAAGAGAGAAAGCCTACCGGTTTGTTGAGAGCGATAATAACACTTTGTAGTACAGGTTTGACAGGTTTGCCGGAAACTTCTACTGTGTCTTTGTGAGGGTTTACTTTGGTGGCAAAAGAGTCTATAGTTTCGCCGTTAACCTTCACTGCCCCATCAGTAATCAGAGCTTCTACCTTGCGGCGTGAACCCAATCCACACTTTGCTAAAAAGCGGTTGATACGGTATTCGTCGGCCTCTTGCTTTGGTTTTTCGCTGCCGATCCAGTCTTGTAGGAGTGATTCTTCTTTCAGTTTGTCTAACAGTTGGATTTTTTCTTGGCTATTCTTTAGGGTAGATTCATCGATTTGTTCAATGGGCTTGATACGGATCTTTTTAGGCTTTTTCTTTTTTTCTTGCATATCCAGGAGGAATCACTTTTTTTAGTTTTCTCCAAAACTCCTAATCTATAGCATGATGACAATAGAAAAATGAATCCACTGAAGAAAAAACCTAGAACCAAAGGCTATGAAAAGGCTCCCGAAAAACCAGATTGGTTGAAGGTACGTTTACGTTTTCCCATGCAGGATGACCCTGTAGAACTGGTACGGCAAGATTTAGACAAGAAAAATCTACATACCGTTTGTGAAAGCGCCTCTTGTCCCAATTTAAACCATTGCTGGTCTCGCAAGGCAGCCACCTTTATGCTAAATGGCGATATTTGTACCCGCAGGTGTGCCTATTGTGACGTAGCTTCGGGACGCCCAGCTAGATTGGACCCAAAGGAGCCACAAAAAATCGCCGATTCTGTGCAGCGTTTAGGTTTGCGCCATGCAGTACTGACAGCTGTTAACCGCGATGACTTGGCAGATGGTGGAGCAGGACAGTTTCACGATACGGTGCTTGCCATAAGGGCTGTGCAACCAAAGTGTAAAGTAGAGGTACTCATTCCTGACTTCAAAGGAAAACCAGAGAATTTGGCTATTATCTACGCAGCGAAACCAGACATCATCAACCATAACATCGAAACAGTGCGTTCGTTATTCCCGGTTGTCGCTAAGCAAAAAAAATACGATCTATCCTTACAAGTTTTGCAGCATATTGCTGAAAGCGGTTTCGTCTGTAAAAGTGGCTTGATCCTTGGTTTAGGCGAAACAGTCACAGAAGCGAAGGAATGTATTAGCGATCTCGCGAATCACGGTGTACAAATGCTAACAGTGGGGCAATACCTACAACCAACACCTACCCATCACCCTGTACAAGAGTACATTCGTCCAGAAGTGTTTGAAGAGCTAAAGTGGTACGCGTTGGATAGAGGATTTATCCATGTCGAGTCTGGTGCTCTGGTGCGAAGTTCCTACCACGCGGAAAAGCAAGCCGATCCAATTTTTTCAGATACAGAAAAATAAAGCTAGAGTACCTGTAAAATATCCGCTGGAGTACGGAAAAAGTGTACGTGTTCAGTATGGCTCATCTGCTCGCGAAACAAACGCTCTTCTTCGTCATTTTTACTCCACAATGCCGCTCCAAAGTCCATTTTACAACGTAGAGTTGGTTGGTAATCGGCCATAGTATCGCCGATAAAAAGACACTCCTCCTTACTAATATTCCATTTTTCTAGGCAGAACTGTAGGGCTTGTGGGTGAGGTTTGGGTTTTGTCACTTCATCGAAGGTATACTCCAAATCAAATTCACCCAACTCAGGAGTAATTCTACGGTTGATTTGGTAAGCCTCGCGGCTTTTGGTGGTTACAATCCCCAGTCGCAGCGATCGTTGGCGCAGTTCCGAAACAACCTCTACTATACCTGGATACAAGCCTTCGAATTTGTCATTTTGCTCTCTCTCATAGTAAAACAGGAACTTTTGAATAATTTCTGCAAACCTTTCTTCGCCAACCACCTCTTTGAAAAAAATTTTCTCGGGTCGTGGGCGTAATTCTACCAAGTCTTGGAAGGAAAGAGGTTTGCCATAAAAATCCTCTAACGTGAGAAGAAAGGCACGGACATAGAGCTGGTAGGTGTCTGCTAATGTGCCGTCAAAGTCAAAAATTACCGCTTTTTTCATGTTAGGAGTTTTTTGCTTAGGCAGAGAACGTCAATAGTTTCTTACTTCTGTTTTATCATAGATCTTGCTATATTATATGAAAATAGGACTACTGTATTATGGATGAACAATAAAAGACTGTAGTTGAAAAAGCTAGATTGGCAAAAAAAAGATCGTAATAATTTGCAATGCTTTAAAAAATTGTAGTGGTATGAAGATTAATTCTTCAAGTAATTCTACCAGTAATTCTATTACACAAAAAGTTCTGGATTGGAAGGCGATGGTAAAAGCCTCAGAGATTTTGACACAAGAATCGATTCTAGAAAATCTAAAAAAGAAAATTTTACAGTTGGTTTTGGAATACTCAGGAGCACAAAGGGGTTTACTTGTAATAAAGAGAGATGGGGAATTTTATATTGAAGCGGAAAGGTCTACCAATAGAGTAGAAATATTCG
>JBCCIA010000306.1:0-7552 GCA_039028475.1 Spirochaetota bacterium
CATAACTATACCCCTGGAAACGTAAACCGAAGAGCTTGCCTTGTAAAAATACCTGCAAACCATATTTCGCTTTGGTTATACGGATCTTATCTGCTAGGGAAAACTGCATCCAATTTTTAAGTTGTTTAGAGTTCTGGACAATATCGGGAATATTTGCCGTGGTATTTGTTTGCTTATCTGAAATAAAACCTTCATTTTGCCAAGAAATCGATTGGAAACTCCACAAGCACGCGGGAGATAGGAGAATATTGGTTTCTCTGGTGATCTTCTGGTAGTGCGTAGTGTACAAAGAATCGTGTGATAAAAAAACAGCAAACTGCCCCAAAGAAGAATTGGTTTCTACAATCTGATCTTCTTTTTTAGATATGGCAATGCGTCTCTCTGGTAGTGCGAGCTTGTTTTTGAAAAAAAGACTTTTGGCATTACCGTCTTTGCCAAAGAGTACAGAAACATTCTCTAACTCTCCTGCACCCAATACCAACTTTCCATCTCTCAAAGAAGGCTTCGGCAGCAGGATAGAACCAGCAAGAATAGGAGTTTTGTACATAGACGCAAGTGTCGAAAAAGTGTGAAAGTACACATCGCGCATTTTCTCAGCCTTAGCAGTAAACCAGTATTTGATGATAGGTATCTCTTTGGGACGAGAGAGACTAAATATCTCTCCCACGAATCGCAAAGGATTGCTCCAAAAAGCGTATCGGGTAGCGTCTTCTAATGAAGTATGTTTCAAAATAGACTTTTTCTCTTCTAACAAAAAAAGAGGGGTTCCTATGTGTTCAGGGTATACAAGTAGTGTATCTTCTTGTAAAAACTTTCTCGCAATCGCTTCTTCAATATAGCTTTCCATGCTAGCAAAGAAGTATTTCTCCTGGAGATACTCATAACCGGTAATAAAAGCCTGTACGCCTACTATATTGCCACGGCCTCGGTCGTATCCATTGGAATGGATAATCAGAGAAGGTTGTGCAAGACTAGCTTTTTTTTGTTCTACTACAGATAAATCGGGATTCGTATAAGTCCATACAGAGTATAGGCTAATACTTGTAACAAAAACAAAAATAAGATATTTTCTAAATACATTCATATCGTTTGTAAATATTCCTGAATCGCTTCTAAGGAGGTTCCACGAAAGAAAGTTGTTGGATCATAAGAAGTGACATCCACCCAATCCATAAAATCATGCTCGTGGGACAAACGGATCTCTCCGCCTTGCCAACTGCCTCGGTAACCTATCCATAGACAGGCGTGCTCTCCATCGTCAATTAAGTGCTTGTGGAGCATAAAATGAGGGGTATTGATCGAATACTTGGCATTTGCACCTAACTCTTCGTACAACTCACGCTGCAAAGCAACTAGCCAATCGGCAAAAAACTCCTCCTGCGTAAGACGTCCTCCCGGTAGGTCTCCTTGCCCTGAATTTTTGTCGCGTAAAATTAGCAAACGATTGCCATCTCTTAAAAATAACTTCAAAGTAATCTGAAAAAAACCAGGTTGGTTCATCTATTAACCCCTTTACTGAGTGGTGTGTTGCAAAACTACCTTTATGGAATCCTTTTGCTTGGCTTTGTCGTAAGCAAGTGGTATTTGCTCTGCTGGATAAATATCAGAAACCAGCTGCTCTCCGATACTCTTCGCCATAGCAGGATGCTGCTGCAGAAAATCCAGTGCCTGGTGAAAATCTCCACAGCGTGAACTAGAAACAACTCCTCCTTTGGCTAAAAAGCTGGATAAAACAGATTTTTCTACCATTTGCAAAACAATTCTCCCTCTTGGCTTCAGTAGAGAACTCCCAGTTGTAACGCCGGTTCGGATGAAATCGTCTACCTCTGCCAAGTTTTGTGCAAGAGCCACATCAAAACGAGGGATACCTTGTGGAAAATCTTTTATTAGCTGTTGTATAGCATTTTTGGGTTCACCCGTATAAACCTTATAAGCAGGGGGAATCGCAAAATTAGGGTATTGCTTACCAGCATACAAACTAGAACTTTGAGTTTGTTGTGAGGGATATGGTACATTTCCAGCAAGGCACAACTCATCCACAACCAAATCGGTCATATGAGAAATTCCCGCAGTTGTTTGTCCATTTGTTGTTTTGAGATGCACTTCTTTTTCCGCCCACTGCAAGGCTTGCAAAAAAGCCTCTGAACTGCCAGTAGTGTCATAAATCCGTGAATAGCAGGCTTGTTCAGATTCTATCTGAGAAGTGTATTGCACCGCATCAGCTCCCAAATGTTTGTATACAGGAGCGAGATCCGTACGCCTTGTCAAAGCATGGATGGTAAAAGAAAAACCCTGTTGCGAGCGGTACATCGACAAAGCCGCTATCAACAAACTCCCCAACTTCCTTGGCCCCAATACGGCAACTGCCTCTCCAGGCTGTGGAGGACAACGGTGTACAGCGTGTAAGGCTGCGGCAAATGGCTCTAGTAAAACGGCAGTACGAAAGTCCAACTCTCCTATATCCACCATCGCATTCTGTGGAGCGAGTAAGTAAGGCGCGAAACCACCCGGCAGTCTATCAATGCCCAAAACCATGCGGCTAGGACTATGGGTGGGCAAACCAGAACGAATAAAAACATCATGCTCTTCTTCCCCGCGAGCCCAGGAAGTATCGTTGATCTCCACAGCATAACTGCGTCCATCTTGCAGAGACTTACCAATGACTTCATGCCCTATCACCTGCGGGAGGGGAAAGGGTAAAAATCGTCTCGATATATCGGTTGAACAAATCCCGCAGTACTGGTTTTGCAATAGCTGGTACCCCTTTCCCAGGCGCAAATACAGGCTGCCATTGCGTAAGATTTCCCAATGCGACTGTGAGTCACCGCGAAACTCATATTCGGCTAGTTCAAACTCATCCGCTGCTGTATAGTCAAAGGCTTGGAATTTTATCTGCATACAAACACCCTATCGGTTTCTCAAGAGGTACAGGAGCACCATAGTCAAAGTAAAAAAAACAATATTGATTAGAAAGCCGTTTTTCAACTCTTCTCTCTGTTTTGCATTGAGGAAATAAGCCGTTAGAAAACAGGAAAGAAAACCAGCCAGGTGCGCCCAGTGTGCCACACGATCGTCTCGGTGCAGGTTCTTCACATCCGAGTATGCTAAAAACCATAGCAAAGCAAAAACGGGGAACAAAATTTTTTTGCCCATGATATGGATGTGCAGAGGGGATAGTAGAGCGGCAATAGCAATCAAACCAGCAATAGCTCCACTGGCTCCTGCTACAGGAGAATAGTCGCCATAGATAAAATACCGTATAAAACTATCTGCGATTACCGAAAAAAAACCAGCTAGAAAAAAGAAGAGAACCCAGCGCAATCCTCCCACCTTTTCTTCTACTACTCTACCCACCAAAAACAAAACCAGCAAATTTCCTAACAAATGCTCAGGCGAATTGTGGAAAAAAATCGAAAGAAGCCAATTGATCGGGCTAAAATACCCAGGAGTTGCATAGAAATACTTATGAATGTAAGGAAGTGGGACAAAAATTAAAACTGTTGGATAGAGAAGAAAGATAAAAACTGTAAAAGCAAAGGTTACAGGATATTCCCAAAATGCTTTCACGTAAAAAAGTTAGACTAGGGTGTTAGTTAGATACAACACCCATATTGCAAGGAGGACACTTACTCTTTGGTAATTTTGATGATTCCTTCACGCTCCAATTGTTCAACAATATTCCCACCAAAACCAGAAAGTAAAAGATTCACAACTAAACCAGGAGCCAAACCGAGACCAAAAACGGGAACTCCTACACCGACAATTGCTACAGCGTATATTAAATAATTGATTACTAATTCCATGTAATTCTTCCTCAAGAGGTAGTTAATGTACTAAGATATAAAAGCCTGTTAAAATAGAAAGTTCTTTTTCTTTTATTAGAAAAGTTCCTCAAACCGAATAATTCTCCATAATCTTACTCAAGGTTTTTGACTCATTCGAGAGAACCTCTGCTTTTTGTAGAATTCCAGTAGATCGTGTAATGATAAAATTAGAAGAATCCTCATACTTTTTGATATATTCGTTAACAGCTGTAGATCGGTTGGTCTGTTCGTAAAGGACACTTTTTGTCTCCTGTAAAAAAGAACTAATTGCAACTAACTCTTTCTCCAATTCTTCCGTAAGAGTTACTTTACGGTCCAAATTAGAGCGAATCGTCGTAACAGAGTCTTTTTGCAAAGTAACTGTTGTTTTGACTTCTTCCACCATGGAAAAAAGCTCACGAATAGCATCTACACTCTGTAGAGTATTTTCATGCGAAACGGTGATGAGTCCCTTGATTTCTTTGATACTCCTAGTCGTATTTACCGAAAGTGCTGCAATTTCTTCTGCAACAACGGCAAAACCTGCCCCTATTTCTCCAGCACGTGCAGCTTCAATAGAAGCATTTAAGGAGAGTAAATTGATCTGGCTAGAAATATCAGTGATAATTTTAATAACTCTCTGGATTTGCAAAGAGTTCTTTTTTACTCCTTCCATAACTGAGATAGAAAGGCTTCCTTTTTCCGCCATTGTATTGACTACCGAAGAGGTTTTTTGGGAATTTTCCGTAAAGCCTGAAATCGACGAACGAATGAAACCAATCAATGTGCCAATCTCTTCGATCCTCCGGTTCACCGCATCTACCTTTTGGTTTGCATTCGTTACGACCTGATCCAAGCGTTGGTTGTAAGCAATAAATTCCGCAAAAGACTTCTCCATTTGATTAGAATTCAACATCTGTTCTTGCGTCGCCGTTGAAAAACTATCAGATATATTGTACAACTCGCTCACAGCTTCTTCTGAATTGTGAACAGAATTTCTCAAATTTAAAATCAGAACTTTCAGTCTCTCCTGCATTCCACGGATAAACAAAAGTAGCTTTCCAATTTCATCGTTGCGATTGTTTTCTATCTTACCCTGCAAATTCCCATCAGAAATATGCCTCGCTGTGTCTATCACATTCGATATGGAAGAGGTAATGGAACGGATCAAACGGAAAGAAAATACAAAAATAATAGCTATAAAAAGTAAATTCAAAAGTAGCAAAAACAGTAGAGTCGACTTATTCAGACCAATGGCCTTCTTGGATTCCGTAACAGTTCTTTGTTGCTCTAATTTGCTGAGTTCATCTATTTTTGCAATCACTTGAATTGTCATTGGGTGGATGCCACGAGTAAACAAGATCTTTGCAGATGTAAAATTTTCCTGTTCCAATACACCGTTCATTGTTTCAATCACTTGGAACAATCTGGCAAGATTTGTCTTTAAAGCAACTACCTTGGGGTTCGACTTCTGCTGAGAAAAGACTGTTTTCAACTGCTCAGAGGCCAAATTTAACTTAGCTTCATCTTTCTCAATCGATTTTGCCATATCCTTAATCAACAAAGAATCGCTAGTAGCCATCAACGTACTATATTCTAAGTCGATAGAATAAATTGCATCTTTTAGGTTTACTAAAATAGCAGAGCGAGTGAGTGCTTCATTTGTTACACGACTTAAAACAGAGGAAGACCTCGACAAACTAACATAAGAAAGAATTGTAGAAATAACGAATAAGAAAACAAATGTGCATGTAGCAAATATAAGCTTTTCTTTAATGGTAAATTTATTTAATTTTAATAGCATTGGTATAGGCAATCAAATCCAAAATTTCTTGTTCTGATAATTGCTGTCCCCAAGGGGGCATAAAGGGGGATCTCCCTACGCTCTCTCCTCCTCCTGTGATAATCTTCTTTTTAGCAGCGTCTGTCAGCTTAGAGATTGTTAAATTCGCGGGAGGAGGGATTTTTCCTACAGCGAGTCTCCCCTTACCATCACCCTTTTCACCATGGCAGAGCACGCAATAGGTTTTAAAGAGCTTTTTGCCACGTAGCACTTGCTCTGTATTATCTTTTTTTTTGCTCTGGCAGGCTTGTATCCCAAACACTGCAAAGAAAAAATAGAAAGTATATATTACAAACCTACTGCCCAAGGATACTACTTTTTCACTCTCACTTTCAATTTCATATTAGGATGGATAGCACAGTTCACTTCGACAACACCTGGTTTGTTAAATTTTACTGTCTTAGACTTACCGATCGAATACGATCCTAAATCAAAAATTTTAAGCGGAGACAGGGAATATACATTGTGGAAAAAAGGGTCACTGTTGCGAAAGCGGATCTTATCTCCAGCCTTAATGGTAATCTCATCGCGACTAAACTTTTTATTTTTTTGGTCAATGCGGTATTCTTTAGCACTTAAAGAAACAAAACTGCCTAAAAAAATCATCATTAGATACTTCATCGTATCCTCCTCACTGTGGTAAAATTGGTAACTCAACCTTTTCGGGTTGCTCTTCTGTTAGTGTTCTCAAAAAAGCCACTAAATTGCTTTTTTCCGTATCAGTCAAATTCAATGCAGGTGGCATATTTGGACTCAAGTTTTCCTTCACCACCCCTCCTACATTATAATGCTCTACTACTTCTTCCAAAGTCTTCAAGGAACCATCGTGCATATAGGGAGCCGTACGGGTCACATCACGCAAAGTAGGGGTTTTGAAGGCTCCTTTGGTAACTTTGATCGGAACAATCGCATGACGTCCTTTATCCTCTGCAATAGTAGATACACCAATATTGTGAAAACCGTTATCGGTAAAATTAAAACCAGAATGACAAATAACACACTTGGCCTTACCATTAAACACAGCGAATCCTTTTTTAGCTGCATCAGAAACTGCATTTTCCTCACCCTGCATCCATCTATCAAAAGCAGAGGTTTTGGAAACAATAGTTCTTTCATAACTTGCAATAGCCTTGGCAATGGTTTCCTTTTTGATGCCCTCTCCAGAAAAAGCCTTGTCGAAGAGACTACGATACCCTGCAATATTCTTCAACTCCAGCAAGAGTTCTTCCATATTTTGGTTCATTTCCTTTTCAGAGGTAATCGGACCCAATGCCTGTTCCTCCAGGCTTTTTGCCCTTCCGTCCCAGAATTGCAAAAAGTTAAAGGCTGAGTTCAAAATCGTTGGAGTATTTCTATCTAGTTTTGTAAAATTATGACCTATACCTTTAGGTAGACCATCTACCCAACCAAGTGCTGGGTTGTGGCAAGAAGCACAACTTATCCAATTCGATCCTGATAAACGTGGGTCAAAAAACAAAAGTTTTCCCAAATGAATTTTCTCTGGTGTCAGTAAGTTGTCTTTAGGAGTAGGAGTTTTTACAGGTAGAGAGTATGCTGTATTTTTCTTCTTCTTAGGGTTTGGACTACAAGCCAACAAAAAAGAAAACAACAGTACATATATCTTCATAATAAATAAAACCCCTCAACGAACTTGTAATCCTATATATTGAATTTTGTCAAGTCTTTAAAGTTGCTACCACAATCATATGTCGCAACTTCCACAAAAACCTATCCCACAAGGGTGGCTTATCTGGTGTACATGTCACCAGCAAAACATTGTCTTTGTCATAATTTGTAATTCGAATGTTTTTTTGAAATCACTGTAAATAAAAAGATCCGCCTTGTTTAGGAAAATGTAAAAATTCAATCATCTTCTCATTTTTCTTAAGAAAAAAACATATTTCTC
>JBCCIA010000307.1:0-7511 GCA_039028475.1 Spirochaetota bacterium
ATAAATTCTATCCTCCAATGCCTATTTTTTAAAAAATAAACTCTTTTCTCACTGAGTCAATATTTTTTCCTATTTTTCTTGACAGAATTTTTTAGATATACTATTCTAGTAAATTATGTTCTACACTCTTTTCACATAATCATGTGTTTCAATTTTGGAGAAACTCATATTCTGTATTAACTTCTCCACCAAATCTTTAATCAGTTTCTTTTCATTTTTTCACACATAGATAAGGATATACCTATATCCAAAACATGTGTTAGCCATAGGTAAGAATCATAGCTTACCAGGAGAGTATTATGTTTACGAGTAGAACCAAACACAACACCCACCATACCGCTTATCATAGAGATGCTGCTAAAAAATTAATCGATGCAGAAATAAAATCTAGCCTGCAATCATTAGCAGATAATAAAATATGGTTACGCTACTACAAACGTTTGTTACAAACAGTCTTGAGTCATTCCCATTTACTTAAACCAAATCATTTTGGATATTGTCGTTTTACGGAAGCAAAAAAATACCATACAGCGATTCTTTCTTTAGCAGCATTTGGTTCCCAATTTATCCGACCGATAGAAGACTGGGAAGGTAACTACACTAGTCCTAGAGAAACCTTTTATTCTCTATTCCAGCACCTATTAGGAGAATATCCCACAGCAAAGTTTCTACACTCAGTATGGATGGATACAAAAAGCAAAGATAGCAGAATTAGACAAGCCTACCACATCCAAATAGCACGTGGAAAAAGTTTCCGGCGTATCAACCCTGAATTAAATTTCACACGACAGATGGAACATTGGTTTTTACAAGCACCGGATCACTACAGCTATACAGAAGCGATTCGCTTTGGCCAAATGAAAGGCATGAAATCGGAGGATTGGCTCATCCAAGCCATTGTAGACAGCCGACTGGGGCGCAACTTAGATAATGAAAAGTTTTGGCGACAAATATTACATTTCTTACACAAGAACCAATACAAAAACCTCTGCGAACAGAAAGTAGGTATGATCATTGACTTCTTGCAAGCAATCAAATTTGAACGGAAAAAAATCTATGGTACGCATGGAATATTCTACCAAGAACCTCCACAAGCAGATTTTTCTCTACGAGGCGTTACATGCAAATCTTTATTGGCTTTGTCAGAAGACTGGCATGAACGAGTACACCGAGAAAAAGAAAAAGGATTCGCAAACTGGAATAAGTCCCATTTAGGTGATTTCGAATATGTAGAAAAAGTGCAAGACCCGCAAACACCGACTAAGTATTGGAGCATCAAAGAGCTTTTAACAAATAATGAATTATTTTGGGAAGGACGGAATCTTCGCCATTGCGTAAGAACATACGAAAGCCAATGTATCAAACGCCAAACGACGATCTGGTCTATGGCCTACTTCATCAAAGACAAACGGTTAAGAGTCCTTACCATAGAGGTAAACCCTTTCAATAAACGTGTTGTACAAGTTAGAGGCAAGAACAACCGTTTTGCGACTAAGTCAGAACTGAAAATTATACAGAGGTGGTGTAAAAAAGAAGGTTTGATCCTCTAAATACCATATTTATGAAAATTTTCCTATGCAAATTGCAGTTGCTTTTCAATGGTCTAATTTAAATGAGAAATATGGAGGAAGTCATTTAGTATGCAAGCGGTACAAATCAAACGATATGGAACTAAAGACACTTTAGAAATTACTGAAGTGGATAAACCTATAGCAAAAGCCAATCAGGTATTGATCGAAATACATTCCTCATCTGTAAACCCTATTGACTGGAAACTCCGTAATGGCTCTATGAAATTTCTCATCCCCCTATCTTTCCCTGTTGTTCTAGGCTTTGACCTATCGGGAGTCGTCGTAGAAGTGGGAAAAGATGTGCAGAAATTCAAACCAGGTGATGCGGTCTATTCCCGCTCGAATACAAAATCTGGTGGAACCTACGCCGAGTATATAGCTTTAGACGAATCCGTTGTATGCCATAAACCTAGCAATATGCCCCACGAGGAAGCCGCCGCTGTGCCCCTTGCCGCTTTAACAGCTTTGCAAGGAATGCGCGATAAAGGCAACCTACAGTCAGGGCAAAAAGTACTAATAAATGGTGCTTCGGGAGGTGTTGGAATCTACGCTATCCAAATAGCTTGTGCAATGGGTGCTGAAGTAGTTGGTGTATGTAGTGCAGCTAATGCTGATTTGGTAAAATCTCTAGGGGCAAGTCGTATCATTGATTACAAAACCGAAAATCCCATTGCAGAAGGAATACAATACGACCAAATATTTGATGCCGTTGCATCTTTAGATTTCTCTAAAGCTAAAAAGGCTATGAAACCTGGGGCAACACTTATCACTACCGTTCCAAATTTCTCAGTGATTTGGGGGATGCTTACCAATTTTTTCTCTTCGCAGAAAGCAGAATTTATCATGGTTTCCTCCAATGGCTCTGACTTACAATATCTCAAAGGTCTTGCCGAGGAGGGAAAACTCAAATCTATTATTGATAGCACTTTCAGCCTGACACAAATAAAAGATGCACACGAACGAAGTGAAAGCGGCCGGGTAAAAGGTAAGGTTGTAGTGAAAGTAAAATAACTGAGTAATGCCAAGACTCATCCCTGCTAAGAATACGCCTCCTAAATCTAGAAAACTTGGGATAAGAAGAATGTTAAGACCCTTTTTAAATTTTGATCTAAATTTGTAGAAAGGTTCCATTAAAGGAAGGAGTAAGGACAAATCCTTTTCTAGTAAAATAACTTGAGCCACATCATTCGCTATTGTGGAAGCGCCTGTTAGAGAAATGGAAACATCAGCTTGTTGCATAGCAATCATGTCGTTTATACCGTAAATTGACTTAGTAGTACTCCATATGTTTTGCTTCCCTGGCATGACCAGCTTCCGCGCATTTTTCGAAGATGTGTTGAAAATACCCGTAGTTGGTTCAACATCTCAATGTACAAACTGGCTAATGATAAATTTCTCACAAGAAACGTTGTAACAAATTTTGCCTTGGGGTGTCGCGACTATTCTCTATTTGACTTCCGTATACATGAAAAAACAGAAGAACCATATATGCTAGAAGCTGAACTATTTTGGTCTTTTGGCAAAATTAGTATGATTTCCAGAATGCTTCATGCGAATAAACAAGACTTACAAGAGGTGACTTTAGAGCTTTGGCATACAGCAGCCAAACGAAATAAAGTAATTTAAATGTACTGTTTTGTTAGAAATTTCTACTCAATCGTAATCTTTTTACCCAAAAATTTAGGTCTGATTCCAAAGAGTATATCAAGAAACATCTTTACCCTGGCAAATCTTTCACGTATCTTGGTTTTCAAGCCATAGAAAACGGTAACATCTTTGGCGTTAAAACCGATTGCTTGGATATTATTTCTGCTAGCTAGAAACACTGCCCTTTCGTTATGAAATCTTTGTGAAATCACGGTAAACTTATTTTGTCCAAAAACCTTCTGTGCCCTAACAACAGAGTCTAATGTACGAAAGCCAGCATAGTCTAAATAGATACGATTCTCTGGAATTCCTTTTGCTTGCAAATCTTTCTTAATCGTTGTCGGTTCATCATATGTTTTTCTAGAGTTATCTCCACTGACCAGAATGTAATCGATTTTGTGCGAATGGTACAACTTACTAGCAGCATGAATGCGATAGATGTAGTACAAATTTATTCTTCCATTAGGAAGAGTTTTTATAGTACCTAATAGCAAACCGACTCTGTTATACGGTATCTTCTTGACAGATCTATAAAGTTTATTGCGAGTAGCATTACTTACATGACGATCCAATACATATACACTTAAATAAGCACAAGATAATAAAGCAATGGCTACTAGAGTTTTTTTCATTATTAGATAACCAATAAACCCATTCTGGAATTTGAGCTTATTGGCTTGGTTAGTATAAATTACTACTTAGAAAATATCCTGAAAAAACTTTTGCATTTCTGCCCAAGATTCTTCATCAGCTTTTTTCTGGTAGCTAATTGGAATATTAAATTTTTTCCCAAATTCAGTAGCAGCAGGATTGGTAAAGGCATGCTTAGCGTCTTTATAGTTGATAAATTGGTAAGATACTCCAGCCTCTGTCATATTTTTCTTAAAACTCTTTATGTCCTTTTTCGTTGTCATCGGGTCCGCTTCACCATTCAGCACAAGCATTTTTGCTTTCACCTGTCCCTTTGGTGTTTTCTTGATATGACCGACAAATCCATGAAAGCTTACGACTCCTTTTAAATCAGAACCTCTACGAGCCATTTCTAATACAACCCCACCACCAAAGCAATAACCAATTGCAGCGATTTTTGTAGGGTCTACACTGGGGTGATTTTTGAGAATCTCCAAAGCAGCGTTAAACCTTTCATTCATCACTTTTTCATCTTTCATAACTGCTCCAGAAAATGCACCTGCATCTTTTGGGTGGTTAGCTTGTTTGCCATCTCCATACATATCGAGAGCCAATGCGGTATAACCCAATTTTGCGAGCATATCAGCGCGCTTTCTTGCATAATCATTATGTCCCCACCATTCGTGTACGACAATAATGCCAGGACGTTTCTTAGTAGACTTATAGTCGTATGACAGGTAGCCTTGTAGCTTTGTCGAACCGGACATATAGCTAATCTCTTTTTTAGGAGGAGCACTTGCACATGTTGTCAATAACAAGGCAGAAACAAATACCAATACTAGTTTCATAAATAATCCTTTATTTTACTACTACAAACTTTACTTAACCCGTCTGAGAGTATTTTTGTCGGTGTGGTGAAAACTCTTATCCTGGCTTTTCATATGAAGAATTGTATCTTCTTCATAGGTAAAAGATTCCTGGTCGTGGATAGTCACTTTCATTACAAATTTCTCCGTTTTAAATTCTGTATCTAAAAACTTATTGGAGCAGATGCCATAAGTTGTGGAACCTAATTCTGCAATAATTTCAAATTGCTTCGAATCCTCTGCGACAGTCGCTCCAGCCTGCACAGCTACACCGCGTGGAACGATAAAGCTACGAATGACTTGCTGGTTTGCTTTATCCCAAAGCCAGTATCCAACTTCCTCATGAAAGGGCGCTTCCTCTTCCAACCGCCATGCCATAGTAGAATAGCGCAAAGCGTACAATACCTGCTCATGGTTGTCGATTCTTCCAATTGGCTCAAATACCATACGTTCGCGGAACTTATTACTGCCAGTACTACGCTGCGTATCTGGAGAAATATCGTCCCCTTTCTCCCCTTCCCAAATTCCAGCAAGGGTAGCCAAAGGGCCAAGATTCGTAATGTTTTCGTCTTGCATAGAAATAGAATTCTATTCTAGAAAAATCTGTCAAGAAAGACAAAATGTCGAAGGTAAGAATTCCGAATCAGTTTTGTCTAGCTGCTATAATGAGTTTACTAGCATTGTCTCCTGTTACCTGCCAAGTCAAACAGCGAACACTTCCACCAAGCGCACATACATTCTGCGCATCTATTTCGACAACAGTTCTACTAGTATTTTCCCTAATTTTAGCAACTGCAGAAGAATCATGTGACATATTAAAAGTAGGAACATAGACATAATTATTGGTCACCACAGAATTCAAATTCACACCACAGGCTGAATTGATATTGGTAACTTGAGAAACCGCAGCATTATCAGCGTATTGCACAGGAACCTCGACAATAGTTGCACTGGGAAAGGAACTTGTCAACTCAGCCAAAACCGAAGTACGCAAAGTACTATTGATCGTAGAATAATCATTTACCAGTAAAACATTATTTTCCAACCACATCACCATACCATCTGAATGAGCGAGTACGTCATCATCCGGCTCAATGATTGCTACATTTGTCGCACCTAATACACTCTTTAACTCTGTTTTGCTAGTAGAGGAAGTGAGGCTATTGTCAGTATTGAACCGCGTTGTAGTTATATAATTTCCATTGTAATCATCTACAATATTACCCCCATCTATGATATAACTGGAAGTTCCCCGGGTAAGAGAGTATTTATCAGCAAATGTTGTAAAGCTAGTCTGAATAGACTGGCTTTCAGCTTGGGTAGGAGTAGAAGCAGAGGTATAGGTAAATTGTACAGGATTTGCTGGGTTTATAGTCGTAAAATCTCGCGTCCAAATATCGAAAATATCATCGACCAGTATAACATCGTCAGGTAGTCTATTCTGGTAGTAAGACAAGGTTGCTGAGTCTACAATGACTACAACATTGTCTTTACCAATAATAGAACTTGCATAGCTTACCTGAAAATCAACGATTTCTTGCAAATTGTTCGCATAAGTAGTATCATTCACAGAAGGAGCAGCCAGAACGAGTGTCATTCTGCTATCGGAAACTACATTGGTGTCTTGGGTAACACTGCTCGCCAGTACAAAACCCAAAATATTTCCTGTTTCTTCATCTTCTCCAGTCTCTCTACCATAGAGGCCGGTTCCTACAGCATTACAGGCAGAAAGCAATGTAGCTAATGCCAAAACGAATAAATTAAGCAAAATTTTCTTTCTCATATTTATCTCCTTTGGGAATAACTTAGTAGCAATATGTCCAAACCAAATACCAGTCCTAGTCTAATAATGTCTAACGGCAATTAAGGTAAGAATATTGTCCGAGTAATCATAATCTAAATTGAATTTTCCTTCGTAAACGATTCGTAATAATCCAAGTTGGCTCTTGTCACTATTTATGCCTGACATAAGTTCTTGCAAACGATTTACATATAGCTCATATACATCATCTGCTGCATTTATAGTATCAATACGCTCTTTGATTTTTTCAAACTTACTTCGATCCAATAAGCCATTTTTTACTTTGATTTCTATAGTATCATTTGCCAAATTGCAGGTGTATTGCATCTTCTCACGTTCCGAAATATCGACTCCATATTTAATGGCATTCTCACAGAGTTCTGTAGTAACCATAACAGCGTGATCAATAAGCTCTGGCTTGATCTTCTCGATTTTCTTTTTAATCGTTCTATGAATAGAATCAATGATACTAAAAGAGGAGGACAAATTGTAGTTGATCTGATTTTTAGATTCTTTGACAAAGCTTATATCTTGTGCAATCGCAGAGGAGTAGACAGTAATTTGGTTTCGACCATTTCTCTTGGCAAAATCAAGTGCCTTATCTGCTCTTTTTAGCATATCCTCGTGCGACTCATCAGATGGATAGAATTCAGATACTCCTATACTTACGGTAATATTGAAAGTTGTATCATTATCTGCTTTAAACCTTGTTTTGCCAATTTCTTTGAATATTTTTTGCAGTGGAGTGAGAATATTTTTTTCACTTGTCTCAGGAAAGACGACTGCAAATTCCTCTCCCCCATACCTACCTGCAAAATCAGAAATTCTGACAATCTTGTTATCTGATAAAATTTTACCAATTTTTACGAGTACGCTATCACCCACAGCATGGCCATAAGAACTGTTGACATTTCTAAAATAATCAATATCAATAACTGCACAGGACAAATATCTAATTTGACCGTCAGAATTCTTTACCAATGCCTCAACAGCAAT
>JBCCIA010000308.1:0-7503 GCA_039028475.1 Spirochaetota bacterium
ATTGCAAATGGAATTGTAAGTTCTTATGAATGAAGAAAATTTATCAGTTCTGCAAAAGTTGTTAGAGAGCAACGGCTTACAAACAGAACAAATTTTAGAAAATCTCTTTCTCCATAAAATTCGCGAACATTGGAAAGAACTTGTAGGGCCCATTTATCATACAAATTCCTTTCCCAATAAATTGTCACATGGCAAGCTATGGATTGCAGTAACTCATTCTGCTTACCAGATGGAATTGTCAATGCATGAGTGGCAGATTTTAGGCGATATTCAGAGCTTATTGCAAACGAAGAGCATAAAACGCTTTCAATATATAGTAAAGCCATTTTATCGTTCTATAGAGCCTGCTAAACCCGTTTTTGAGGGCAGTTTACAGGGAAAAGAAGGCCTAGTTGCTATGATTCATAGTGAAAAAGATAACAATGTAAAAAATAAGTTGCTAGATCTTATTCGCGTATTATGATATAAAATATAGCTGACCTCTAGGCTATTCATCACAAGTATGTAAGTAGCGGTAAAACTTAAGCATGGAGAGTAAACAAACATAGTGTCCGAAGAAAATAACAGCTACGGTGCTGAGAAAATAAAAATTTTAGAAGGACTGGAAGCAGTTCGCAAACGTCCTGGTATGTACATAGGTACACAGGATGAATCAGGGCTTCACAAGCTCGTTTTTGAAGTAGTAGACAACTCAGTCGATGAGGCTATGGCCGGTTTTTGTTCTCGCATTGGTGTCAAGGTTTTACCAGAAAATATCATTGAGATTTCCGATGATGGACGAGGGATTCCTTCAGACCTACATCCAGATAAAAAAATATCTACAATTGAAATTGTTTTAACTGTTTTGCATGCAGGTGGTAAGTTTGAGAATGATGCCTACAAACTGTCAGGTGGTTTGCATGGAGTTGGTGTCAGTGTTGTGAATGCCCTTTCCGAATGGCTAGAAGTTGAGGTAGCACAAAAAGGTAAGATCCACTACCAAAAATATGAACGTGGAGTACCTATAAAACCTGTCGAAATTAAAGGGGATACAGAGAAAACAGGAACTACAATCCGTTTTAAGCCCGATGCTGAAATTTTTACTACTACAAAATACCAATACGATATGCTTTCTTCACGATTCCGTGAAATGGCTTTTTTAAACAAAGGTCTTACTATAAAAATAGAAGATTTGCGTAAAGAAGAAGCTCATTCTGATGAATTTTGTTATACTGGTGGAATCATATCTTTTGTGGAACTTGCAAATAAAAGTAAGCACCCCATTCATAAAGATGTTATTCATTTTGAAAAAGAAAGAGATAATATCATTGCTGAAGTTGCATTGCAATATTCTGATACGTATTCAGAGAATATCTTCTGTTTTACAAATGCAATTAATAACAACCTGGGTGGAACTCATTTAGAAGGCTTTCGAACTTCTCTAACAAGAACTTTGAATGAATTTTTAAAGAGAGATGCAAACCTTTCTAAAAAGTTTTCAAATGGTCTGAGTGGAGATGATGTAAAAGAAGGCTTGACTGTTGTAATTTCTATCAAGATCCCACAACCGCAGTTTAATTCACAAACTAAAGAGAAGCTGGTCAATGCAGAAGTAAAAGGTTTGATGCAGACAATTACTTCGGAAGGTTTAGGTCTATATTTTGAAGAAAACCCAGATGTTGTAAAACGAATTCTAGATAAGTGTATATTATCTGCAAAAGCTAGGGAAGCTGCTCGTAAAGCGAGAGATATGACGAGACGTAAGTCAGTTCTCGAAGGTGCTGGACTTCCCGGTAAACTCGCTGATTGTTCTGAAAAAGATCCTGCTAATTCTGAGTTGTATCTAGTCGAGGGTGACTCTGCAGGTGGATCAGCCAAACAAGGCAGAGATCGAAACACCCAAGCAATTTTACCTTTGAAAGGGAAAATACTAAATGTAGAAAAATCTCGTCTAGATAAAATTCTATCCAATGAAGAAATTCGTACTTTAGTAACTGCTTTAGGTACAGGAATTGGCGAGGATGAATTCAATGTTGAAAAGATTCGCTATCATCGAATTATCATTATGACTGATGCAGATGTTGATGGTTCTCATATTCGTACTTTGCTTCTTACTTTCTTTTATCGTTATATGAAGCCTGTTATTGAGAAAGGTTTTTTGTATGTAGCCCAACCTCCTTTATACCAAGTACGCAAAGGCAATGAAGCCGTGTATGCTTATTCGGATAAAGAAAAAGATGAAGTTCTGGATAGGTATGGCAGACAGTCAAAAGTTGTTATACAGCGTTATAAAGGTCTTGGAGAAATGAATGCAGAGCAATTGTGGGAAACTACTATGGATCCTGAAAATCGGGTAGTTTTACAAGTAAGAATTGACGATATGGTAGAAGCTGAAGAAACATTTAGCGTATTAATGGGAGATGACGTCCAACCTCGTAGAAGATTCATAGAAACAAACGCACCTAAGGTCATGAATCTTGATCTATAAAAGAAATATATGAATAATACAAATAACAATTCCGAGTCCAAATCTAAAACCTTAATGTTGAGTACCGCATCTCGACCGGACATTAGTGATGCTTTGAAGAAAGGCTTACGAGTTATTCCAATAGAAGTAGAAGATCAAATGAAGGATGCTTACCTTGATTATGCAATGAGTGTAATTGTAGGACGAGCATTGCCAGATGTGCGGGATGGCTTGAAGCCTGTGCATAGGCGTATTTTACATGCGATGAATGAGAGAGCTTGGCGGAGCGATAGGCCTTATGTGAAATGTGCAAAAATTGTTGGGGAAGTAATTGGTAATTACCATCCACACGGAGACACAGCCGTCTACGATACTCTTGTCAGAATGGTACAAGACTTTTCACTGCGGGTTCCTCTAATTGATGGACAAGGAAACTTTGGTTCTGTAGATGGAGACAATCCTGCTGCTTATCGTTATACAGAGGCCAAACTCGCCAAAGTCGCAGAAGAGTTATTACGAGACATAGGGAAAGATACTGTCGATTTTTCACCAAATTTTGATGATACCAAACAACAACCTAATGTACTGCCTGCAAATTTTCCTAACTTATTAGTAAATGGTACTGCTGGTATTGCTGTTGGTATGGCTACAAATATTCCACCGCATAACTTATCTGAAACTATCAATGCAGTTATTGAACTAATCCGAAACCCTGAGATCACTATTCCAGAAATATTAAAGATATTGCCTGGGCCTGACTTTCCTACTGGTGGTATTACAATTGGTGGTGAAGGTTTGTTGTCAGCTTATTCTAAGGGAAGAGGCTCAATCATCCTTAGAGCAAAGACTGAAATTGAGGAAAATAAAAAAGGCAGAGAAGTTATAGTAATTACAGAAGTCCCCTACCAAGTCAATAAAAAGCATATGTTAGAAAAAATTGGTGATTTGGTGAATGATAAAACGATTGAGGGTATCTCAGAAATCTTGGATTTATCAAACCGCAAAGGAATTCGAGTTGAGATTCATATCAAGAAAGACTATAATTCACAGGTCATTTTAAACCAATTGTTTAAGCTGACCCAATTACAGGTGAGCTATGGTATCATTATGCTCGCTATTCTGGACAATAAGCCTAAAATTTTTAATATTAAAGAAATACTGCAGGCTTATGCGACACACCGCAACGATGTTGTTGTACGACGCACACAATACGAATTAAAAAAAGCCAAAGAACGTGAGCATATCTTACAAGGTTTAAAAATTGCATTAGACAATATAGATGAAGTAATTCGCATCATCCGTGCTTCTACCAATCCAGAACAAGCAAAAAATGGATTGATGCAAACATTTACTTTAAGTGAAATCCAAGCCAACGCGATCTTAGAAATGAGATTACAACGATTGACCTCCTTGGAAGTACAGAAAATCATCAATGAACTTGAAGAAATTCGTAAGCAAATCTTGGATTTACAAGATATATTGGATAAACCAGAAAGAGTGAATTCTATCGTCTGCGAGGAACTTTCTGGAGTTGCTACAAAGTATGGTAACCCAAGAAGAACGGAAATTAGTTTAGAAAGTATCCAAAGTTCTAGCTTCAATGCGTTGGACTTAATTGCAGACGAAGATGTTTTTATCCAGATCTCTCAAGATCAATTTATTAAAAGAATGCCTCTCGACACTTTTCGCAAACAGCGACGTGGTGGACGTGGCGTACAGGGAGCTAGTTCTTCCCGTAATGATTCTTTTCCTGTACTCATGAGAATTGTCTCAACGCACGATGATATCATGTTTTTTTCTAATAAAGGGAGAGCTTATAAACTAAAGGTATATGAGCTTCCCGTTGCTAGTAAAGAGGCGCGTGGTAAGTCATTAAAAGCCATTCTCAATCTATCTGCTGATGAAACTATCACATCTCTTTGTGCTTTTAAATCTATGGAAAAAGCTTTTCTTTTGATGGCAACATCACGTGGTATTATAAAAAAGACTCTATTGAAAAACTTTAGTAATACTAAAAAATCAGGTATCATTGCTATTAATCTAAAAGATGATGATGAATTGATCTATGTAGATTTAGTAACAGATGAAAATGAAGTTGTATTAGCTTCCAAAAAAGGTCTGGCTTTACGAATCGGTATTTCTGAAGTTCGTGATCAGGGAAGAAATGCTGGTGGAGTGACAGGGCTTCGTTTGGCTGAAGATGATCGCTTGGTTGGTGTTTGTCGGGCGACTGAGGGACATTCCATGTTGGTAATTACAGAACAGGGTTATGGAAAGAAGACATCTTTTACTGAATTTAGTAAGAAAGGGCGTGGAGGAAAAGGCATGACTTATGTTAAAGTAGGAGAAAAAGTTGGAGATTCCGTTGGTATCGCAGCGATACAAGATGAAGATGAGATTATTGTTTCTGCCCAATCTGCGATGATCATCCGAATCCAAAGTTCTGATATTTCTACAATTGGTCGTGTCACTTCAGGAGTCAAACTTGTGAATTTGCGAGACAATGATTTGGTACAATCTTTCGCTATCATTCCTGCTTGATATGCTTCGTATTGGAGATGTAAAAATTGATGGGAGAGTGATTCTTTCCCCAATGGCTGGCATTTCCGATAGCCCTTATCGTTTACTTACACGCAAAATGGGGTCTGCTTTTTCTTTCACAGAATTCGTCAGCGCAGATGGTATTACCCATTTTAACCAAAAAACTATTCGTTTGTTCCAGTACAAAGAAGAAGAGAGACCTGTTTGTTTTCAAATTTTTGGCAATGACATAAAAACAATTGTTGATGCTGCTAAAATTTCTGAAGAGCTAAAACCGGATATTATTGATATCAATATGGGTTGTTCTACTTCGAAGGTATCGCAAAGGGGATCTGGAGCTGGCCTACTCAAAAAACCTGCCTATGCCGGAAAGATCATAGAAACATTACGGAAGAATTTACGTGTACCTGTAACAGCTAAAATTCGCATAGGCTGGGATCACGATAGCCTGAATTATAAAGAAGTAGTTACCGCGTTGCAAGACTCGGGAGTGCAGGCAATTTCAGTACATGGGCGAACAAAGCAAATGGGGTATAAAGGGCATGCTGACTGGAAAGTAATTGGTGAAATCAAATCTTTTGCAAGTGTACCCATTTTTGGTAATGGTGACGTTCTTTCTTATGAAGAGGCTATGCAAAAACTACATTCATCTGGTGTTGACGGCATTCTTATAGGGCGGGCTGGTATTGGCAATCCTTGGCTTTTTTCTGGTAAGGATAAGTCATCGATCGATCTGGCAGAAATGTTGCACATGATTCGATCCCATCTACGCTATATGTTAGATTTTTATGGTGAGTTGGGCTTGGTACTTTTTCGCAAACATCTAGCAAAATACCTCAAGGAATACCCTAAATTGCAAGATTGTAAGAGGCAACTCCTGACCTGTAACTCAGTAGAGCAGTTTGATGATTTGCTAGAAACAATTTCTCCTGAATATTTTGTTTTTTCTTCCTAAGTTTGGAAGTATATTTACCTTGCATCACTTCGTTCAATTCCTAAAATGCTAATATCATCTTGAAACTCTCCGCTCCCTATAAATAGTTCCAATTCTAAAAAAAGTTTTTCTAAGCTTTGCTCTAAAGAAGTGTTAGAATTGTCTAGTAAAATTTTGTGAACTCGTTCTTCTCCAAAATCTTTGCGGTTTCTATTGAATTCTTCAAAGATTCCATCTGTAAAGATATACAATCTTGCATCTTCTGCAAAAATAATTTCTTTCGAGGCGAATTTACTGTTTGGAAATACACCTATCATTTTCCCTGTATGTTTCAATAAGGTTATTTTTTGATCGTGAAGCAATACTGCGGCAGGGTGCCCACCGGAAACATATTTTAGAGTATTTTTCTGGATGTCTATATCTACTACAATAGCTGTCATAAAGCTGTTTAAATTTTGATATTTAGAAATATATAAATCATTTAACTTTTCAATGAGTTCACTTAAATCTAAATTAGCTGATTTTAAAGTATCGTATAAGCCTTTAATGGCCATTGTCATTATTGCCGCTCGTACTCCGTGCCCTGTTGCATCAGCAAGAAAAATCCGGTAAACAAAGGGGCTGACTTTATCAACATCATAAAAATCTCCCCCAACTTCTGAGCGTGGAATATACTTCTTAGCTAAATGGATAAAAGAACTTATCTCTGGATTAACAAAGAGTATATTTTTTTGAATTGTTTGTGCTAAAGAGAGATCTTTTTTGACTGTTTTAAGGGATTTGTTCAATTGGAATGTACGTTCAGCCACAACTTTTTCGAGATGTAGTAGGTTCTGCCGTTTTAGGTCATTTATTTTATCAGCGAGACCTAAGGATAGTAGTACCGCTTCCACAGAAGAGCCAATTTGTATAGCATATGCTATTAGGGTATTCATGGGAAAAAAGCCAAGTACACTGAGTGCATAAATGAGTGCTCCACTTAAAAAGCAACTCCATGCTAAAAGGTAAATTTTTGCTGGGCGGTATTTACGCTTGACCATGATGATGGAGACAACGAAACACCAAAATATAGAAGTAATTGCTAAGCAAATTCCCGTTAGTATGACCACTCGAAAGTTGAAAAGTGTATTGCCGATAATGCCAAGTACCGATAAATTGAGTAGTATTTTATAAAATCTATAAAAAAGCTGGGAATGCTGTTTAACATGTAAATATTGGTTGGTGAATTTTAGTATTGAGATTACCAATAGGTAGACAGATATAGGAAAAAGAAAATTGTAAAGTTTGGGTGCTTTACTGCCTATATATTCGTATAAGATTCCAGTATTGTTGGCATTGTACAATAACGTACAAAATAGATAGATTACATAATAGAAATAGCTTTTATCTCTGATAGAAAACCATACAAATAGATTATAAATTGCAATCACTAAAATAGACCCAAAAAAAAGTCCTGTAGCAAGCATATCGTTATTAATTTTATGGGTGATTCATCGATCATACCTTGTATGTAGTCCCTCATATCTACGGTGACCGTTCCGTCATTGTTGTATTCTAAGATCATTCCGAGATAATCATGTCG
>JBCCIA010000309.1:0-7476 GCA_039028475.1 Spirochaetota bacterium
AATGGTTATATAATCGAAGTGGATCAATTATAAATATACATTTTCTAATTTCGGAAAAAATCCTGTATACAACTTGATAAGAAACTATTTGCCAGAACGAATTTGGTAAATAATTTTTTATCTTTTACATATTTTTTTTACTACCACGAACAGGTAAAGATGAATTTTCAGGTTGAAGTCACAAAGGAATTTGATAGGTACAGGTTGGATCGTTTTCTTGCCCAATTTACCGGAGATGACGTCTCTCGTAGTATGATTCAGAAATGGATTCGCTTAGGCAATGTCGCTAAGTTGCCTGACAAAAAAGTGGTCAAATCCAGTTATGTTGTCAACGAGGGAGAGAGTTTCCATATCACCATTCCACCCAAGAAAAAAATACTTCTACAGCCCATTAAAATGGATATTCCCATTGTCCGTGAATACCCTGATTTTTTACTTATACACAAACCAGCAGGAATTGCCTGTCATGCAGGCCCTGGAGACTCGCAGGTAAGCCTAGTAAATGGTTTGCTCTACCACTTCCAGTCTCTCTCTGCACAGGGTGGGGAAGAGAGGCCTGGAATTGTCCATCGTCTCGACAAACCAACATCTGGTTTGATGCTGGTTGCGAAAAATGACCGGGCTCATATTGCTCTGTCTTCCTTATTCCAAAAGGGAAAAATTTACAAACGCTATTACGCTTGGTTGTTGCAGGCTCCCCGCGAGACCAGTGGTAGGGTTGAGCTTCCTATTGGTAGGCACAAAACGGAACGCTTGAAAATGTGTATTCGCAACGATGGTAGAATGGCAATTACCAATTATAAGGTGCTACGTTCTATTGCTTCACGTAAGAACCGTTATTATTCTTTAGTTGAGGTAGAAATTGAGACAGGTAGAACCCACCAAATACGTGTACATTTTCAAAATATGGGTTGTCCGGTTGTCGGAGACAATTTGTACTCTAATAGCTCGGAAGAATTTAGCAAATTTGGTTTGCTACTATTCGCGCAGAAGCTCAGCTTTGTCTATCCACCTACTGGTGAAAAGGTCGAAGCAGAACTTCCTTTTCCAGAGAACTTTTTACAATTTGAAAAAATAGCAGAATTCAAATAGAGGTGCAACTATGTTACATACAATTCCAAAAACGATTTCCTATGACTCTGACTCCCTGTTTATTACCTGGAAAGATGGTTTTGAGTCTACGTATTCTTTACTGGACTTGCGGAAGAAGTGTCCTTGCGCAACTTGCCGGGGAGGACATGGTGGAAAAATAGGAACTGCAACGGGGCATATTACAGAAATAGGTTTGGTCGCTTGGCGAAAAGTGGGGCGTTATGCATTAAATTTCACATGGAGTGACAACCATGATACGGGAATTTATACCTATGACAATCTTAGAGCCTACTCGGAAGGAAAGGGGTATGAAGTTTAGATAATTGGCTTATTTCAAGTCAACTCACTTGTCTTTTCTTTCGCTATAACGATCTAATAAGAAATCTTTATTTTCTCGAATGATGTAGGTAAATCTCATTAGCTCTTCCATTACATCAACAACACGATTGCGGAAGGAAGATTCTTTCATAGTTCCATCTTCATTAAATTCGTTATAGGCTTTAGCAACACTCGATTGGTTAGGGATTGTCACCATTCGCATCCAACGTCCGAGAATTCTCATGTTATTGACAGCATTGAAGCTCTGGGAACCACCGGTCACCTGCATAACTGCCAGGGTTTTTCCTTGTGTAGGTCGGATTGCACCCAAGGTTAGAGGAATCCAGTCAATGATCGTTTTCATCAAGCCAGACATATTCCCATGGTATTCTGGAGAAGACCAAACTTGTCCCTCTGACCACTGGACTAAATTTCTTAAATCCTGAACTTTTGGATGTTTTACCGAAATGTCTCCATCAAACGCTGGAATTCCTTGGGGATCGAAATACTTTACTTCGGCTTCCATATGTTGTAAAATACGTCCTGCTTCCTCAGCAAGTAACTTGGATTTTGAGTTTTCTCGCAAAGATCCATAGAGGATGAGAATTTTAGGTTTGTGTTGCAACCTAGACAAGTTTTTATTTTTTAAAGTGAAGGTTTCCTTTTGTAGATATTCTAGTTGCATTGTTGCTTTCCTGACGAAATAAATAACACGAGATTGAACTTATGAGAGAATAGAGTGTATGAATTGAAAAATTTAGATGGGTGAACGACGGGACTTGAACCCGCGACAACCAGAACCACAATCTGGGGCTCTACCAACTGAGCTACGCTCACCATATATCTTGTGACCCGGAAGGGATTCGAACCCCTGACCGTCTGCTTAGAAGGCAGATGCTCTATCCAGCTGAGCTACCGGGTCAGGTCTACTGTCGGGATGATTGGATTTGAACCAACGACCCTCTGCTCCCAAAGCAGATGCGCTACCCCTGCGCTACATCCCGTATATAGAGTATTTTGACAGTGTTCTCACTTCATCGTATCTGTCAACCGCTTATAGCATTATTTAGACAGAATAAAAAGAAAATATAGCGTAAAAAATGTGCTTTGCGGATGGCAGTCGCATTTTTCACAAAAAAAATAAGGGTTGTATGCTTAGTACTAATGAAGGGTGAGTTTCCAGGGCTACGCCAACCCCAGTACGGATCCTTATACAACTGGCTCAGAAACAATCCACCATCCAAATGGTAGAGGTTTTGTAGATCCATAGCGATACTGAATTTATCAGCCCTACCTGTATTTGTCGGACAAGCCGCTAAAAAACCATGTTCTGGATTGTGGTCGAAGAGTTCTTTTTGGTATAAGAATGCTAATTTTTGTAGAGCAGCTAACCGTATTTTTCCGTACCATTCACAACGTAGTTGGTCTTCCTCCCACAAATAGAATCTTATGTTTTGCCAAGTAAAACTCTTTGTTGTATCGTTTTCTTGTTCATAAGATGGCAAATGCCCTTGCAAAAAAGATATGAGTTGTTTTGTCAGATCTGCTTCTCGCTTGTAGTGTGTATTTCTCAGATTGCGTAAAATACGGTAGCGGTGAGAGAGTTTTGCCAGGTGTTGGCGTATATAGGAGATTTTACTGCTAAAAGCGCGCAAAAAAGTTGTTTTGACCTGCTCAGATTCTAACCTTGGGTGGGTAAAGTTTTGCCACGAAAAAATCGGAAGCTGGTCTTTGTAAAAGGAACTAGCCGGTAAGCCGAAAGTCGTATAGCAGGTGGCGCAACCGAACCTTCCTGTAACACGAAAGACAGCAAGTGAAAGGTGGCAAGAAGGACATACACTAGGCAATCGGGTGTAATTTTCCCTTAATGATCTTATTTCTCTTACTGGCCATGCTTGCAACTTCCATATCGTGCGTAACGATTACCATAGAGAAATGTAGTTCCTTCTGTAAGCTAAGGATTAAGTTCATTAGGTTCTTAGATGTTTCTTTATCGAGGTTGCCCGTTGGTTCATCGGCTAGTACCAGCTGCTTTTTGCCAACCAAGGCTCTTGCCACACCGACTCGTGCGCTTTCC
Organism: Spirochaetota bacterium; assembly: GCA_039028475.1. Classification (GTDB taxonomy): domain Bacteria; phylum Spirochaetota; class Leptospiria; order Leptospirales; family Leptospiraceae; genus JBCCIA01. Next base: position 3,488 of record JBCCIA010000309.1, read on the forward strand.
CCTCCTGATAGTTGTGCAGGAAAGTTTTCTGTTCGTTCCCCTAAGCCTACTTTTTCTAATATTTCTTTGGCTTCTCTATAGGCTAATGAACGACTGGTACGGTTTATGAGTAAGGGGATCATGACGTTTTCTATGGCGGTAAAATCGGGAAGGAGTAAATGCCTTTGGAAAATGAACGCTATCTTTTGCGCACGAAAGTATTCCTTGTGGTGTTCTTTCATTCTGGAGAGGTCTTCGCCACAAACCTCTACAGTTCCACTGTCAAAGTTATCCATTGCGCCTAAAATATTGAGGAGGGTAGATTTACCAACTCCAGAAGCACCTTCTACAGAAACCAATTCACCTCTGCCAACCTGCATGGTAAGGTCTTGTAAGATGCTAATGCCTTTTTCTTGGGTGTAGTAAGATTTGCTTAAATTTTGGATATTTACAACATTCATTTACTAAATCTGTTGTCAGGATTCTTAGTAGTGTTATATTGTCAAAAAACTATTATAAAATCCGGATAGCTATGTCAGAAGAAACCTTGTATTTTATCAACCTTTTGTCCCACGACAATGACTCAAGAGCACATGTCCTTTTTTGTGCACTGTTGAATAAAACGACCCAAAAAGTAGAAGGATTTGATGCTGTTGTTTGTCTTTCCTCTGACAATACAGAAACACCCGAATACGCCTCGTTTAAGGATGTAATCGGCCGTATCCAGAAATTAAAGTTTGAGGCTGAAATTGCCAGAAGTTCGACAACCTTATTGGTCGATTCTCTGAAAAAATCTTTTGCCTCTGAGAGCTATATGATAGAACTCATGCACTATCTCGAACATGGTGATACCGAAAAAATCAAAAGTCTATTCAAAGACAAGTTAGCAGAGGCTATTGGTGGAATTAGCCATCCAACTATCAAAATCATTCATAAAGAAGTCAGTAGAGAAGAGTCCGAGAAGCCTGGTGTCCATCCATCAGAGAACAAAGAAGAGAATTCTGGTGAGGAAGACAAACCTGTTACCCCTGATATGCATGCTCCTATCACACCAGGAGATGGAGAGGACTACCATTTTCCAGAAGGTGCAACCGTAGCTAGGTTCGACTTTGTCCTTTCCCCCGTCTCTGGTAAACGTATCGATGAATTGCAGGCAGGAGAGAAGATCATGGTGAAGATTAAAAGAGATGATTCTGGTTCTCGCAATGTAATCAACCTCTTGATGTTGGAAGACGAAGAAACGAAATCGATCCGCGCCATTCCTGCTGAAATTGAGCATATCTCACAATCTGCCCTTGGTTACCAGATAAACGTAAAAATAACCGATGGTATTTACGCGAGCAATTTAGAAGACGAGCCAACGGTAAAGGCAAAACTAGCTGGCTCTGAAACCCTCGCCAGTGTATTAAAAGGTGATGCTACCAAGAAAACGGAGGCTGTGAAAGAAGAACCTGCCTCAAAAACAAATGTATTCGTAATGATTGGTTTAGTCGTAGCATTGCTTTGGATCGCTGTTTACTTCCTGGTAATTGCCTAATACAATATGAACGCAAAATATAGCAAAAAACAACTCATTCTTTTATCTTTTATTCCCCTAATGGTGGCGATTTACTCCTTGCAAAGCTTATTCTATGGTCTTGAGCATTGTTTGCATGCTCCGACAACCCCTGCGGAAGAAATGCTTATCAAAGAGGGCTACAATGTGCAAATTCCTCAAAAAGAGCCTGCTTGTACTACATTTCGTGTAAAACGTGGTTCTTTCCCAGCAATCTTCTTCTTGTCCGGTGTTTTACAAGACTTACAAAGCCCCGATCTCTCCTCCGATAGCAAGTTGGAAAAAACTATCGATCGCCTAGAGCGTATACTTCTCGCCTATAAGATGTTCTCCGTATTGAGTGGGTTTATCTTTTTGCTCTGCCTATCGACGATCATTGCCTTGTATTCACACGCATGGTTTTCGTTTTATCTATCTTTAACGGTCTCTCTTATCTCTGCCCTACTCACCTTTAAGAACATTCTCGTCTCTATTTTTCTTATAAGCTCTGGTTCTAACCAAGTGCTTGGAAGCGCATTATTGCTGTTTCATGTTCTCTTCTTTGCCCTGACGATCTGGAGTTTCTTCCAACTGAATAAAACAAAAAGTAGGGAAAACTCCCGCTACAAGCGACTTTTAATTTCTAGCTCAGAGGAAGATACCAACAACATAGAAATCATTACCGAAAAAGTGGTATTTTCGGAAAAGCTCTTAAAGGCTCTAAAGATGATAGCACATTTCTTATTGATTGTTTTTAGTGGGGTGGCAATCGGAAACTTTGTCTATGTTCCTTTGTTTTCTCTGCAAAAGCATTATCTATTTGAGTTTGGCATCATTTTGGTGCTCCTCTTGGGTGTGCTGTTTTTATTTTACATAGGCAATTATTACCGCATTGGTAGAGAAGCGGCAAGTGGCTTTTTGTCTAACATTATGGTCAGTTTTTCTTTTTTGCAATACCGTATGCTACGAAATACATTATTTTTTCTAATCAGCTCTGTCGGAGTGATCGTTTTTGTCATTTTTCTACTCTCTGTTCTGTTGTTCAATACCTATTATTTACAACAATACCAGTTGATAGAGCAGACAATTAATCTGTAGAATGGGCATTCTTTTTGCCCTATTTTTTTTTCGACGATTCGATTTTATGGTAGAGTAGAAAGGCTCCACAAAGCGCAAACGATGGGGCAAGAATTACTCCAAAGATAGGAATAAAGAGAAACAAAACCTGTGCTACCCCTAAACCGAATGTCTCTTGGTAAAAGTTTTTCATCTCTTGCTTCCGCTCTTGCAAAGCCGGGTAGTCTTTTTCCAGAAGATATTCAAAGCTACTACGGCCCAAGATATATCCATTGACCAAAACGACCAGCACAGGTTGTAAAGGGCCCAAAAAGAGACCGAGAAAAAATGCTAACAACCCATATAGGGTAAACAGAAGACTGAGAAAGAAGCCTAAGAACGCATTGCGAATGTCTTGCCAGATAGGAACTTCTATCGTTTTTCCCAAATACAACTCTTCTAACTTGGCGAGTAAATAGCCTAAAAAAGGAATAATGATTACAGAAGCTAAAGGAGTGTAGAGAATTATATATACTAGGACCGAACAGAAAAAGGCGATAACTTTAGAAAACAACAAAAGACCATCATGCGAGCTAGCCAAAGAATACCCTAAGAAGCTCATCAGATAGGCGACGAATTTAGAAATTTGGCTGGTAAAAAATCCTGAAAAAAAATGGAAAGTTCCGTAGATGATAAAAACCCCAGAAGCCAAGCTGAGTAGGGAAGGAAAGAGAATATACGTCCATAGATTGTGCGTTGCAATGACTCTAGCACCAGCAAAGAAAGACAAAAAACCTTTCAGAAAACGATTCATAAGAGCAAGCAAATCATAAGTTCTTATAACGGATAGTAAAAAAGTACCTGGTACATATCCAAAAGGATTGTCGCCGAGTCCTATTCCCAGATGAAATAGCCCACCTGCCTCCTCCGCCCATGCACGCAGAGTCTCGACCAAAAAGAACACATTGCCCTCTGTTTCCTGTTGCAGTTGAGCCACAACGGCGGGTTGCTGCCCAATATCACCCAGCATGACTTTTGCAAGTTGGCGAATGCGCGTATCCTCAAAACGAGATAACATTATCATCTGTACATCTGTCGGTAGTTCTTCTGGTAAACGGGGACGTTCGTCACGACGGTAGCTCCCGACAATCATCAATGGCAAAGTCTCAATGTGTCCAGTCAACTGTGTGAGTACCTCAAGACTCTCGCGTACCCAGTGTAGGTCTTCTAGCAATAAGAGCGTTGGGTGTGTCTGTCGCTGTAGGAGTTGGGTGATGATGAAGACGATCCGCTGTTGTCTGGCATTCCCCTGTAACGATGGTGCATCTGGTATTGTCCGGTTAAGGATGCGCTCTAACTCAGGGACAATTTCTTTGAGGACACCTGCTTCTAAGTCACTCAGAGGCGTATGCAAGGCGAG
>JBCCIA010000310.1:0-7432 GCA_039028475.1 Spirochaetota bacterium
CTTGCTCATTCATGAAAGTTCAATAAGTTTGTGGGTGTTCCTAAAGTTCTAATAATTAGTGAAGGTGTCAACGAATAAATTCACAACTTATATATTAGAAAAAGAACAAGAAGGTAAGGGGGTTTGTAATGGATAAGTATTATATAGGAATTTTACCCGAATTGAATTTTCGTTTCTTGGTAGCCAATTGTAGCAATACCATCCAAGAAATCATTGATAAGCAGGGTCTAAAATATTCATCTGCTGACATTGTCGCGAAAACCACTCTAGGAGCTTTTTTTCTGGCTGCGATGGTCAAAGATGACGCGAATGTAAGCATTCAGTTGGAAGGCAATGGGGAGGTGGAGAGGGTTTTAGCCTACAGTGATAAATATGGTAAACTGCGAGCTGTAGCCCATAAGAAAGAGGTTGTAGCTTCAATGAGTGACCCCACCTTGGGAATAGGAACCGGAGTGATTAAAGTAAATCGTTGGCGGGGCAGTACCCACGACCGGCAATCGTTGACAGAATTAGTCGATGATTCTTTTGAAAACAACCTGCTGCAGTACATCTACCAATCCGAGCAAGTGCCTTCGTACCTCCATACCTATTTGGGAAACCAAGATGCAAAGGCTCTTGTGGGAGGTTTTATATTCCAAGCCTTACCAGAAGCTACTGTAGAGGAAAAGAAATTGATGCAGGAAAAGGTACAGGTATTTTTTGCTGGAATAGATGCTTTCTTCCAGGGAGATTTACAGGAGACATTTTCAAAATTGCCAGAGACTTTAGACACAGAATTACAGGTTTTACAAGAGGGGACGCCGCAGTACAACTGTGTATGTGATATGGAAAAGATCAAACGGATCGTACGCTCGATGGGGCGTGAAGAAGCAGACTCCATTATCCAAGATGTAGGAAAAGTAGAGTTGACCTGCGAGTTTTGCGTGAAAAAGTTTTCTCTAGATGCAGAAGAAGTGCATCTGCTCTTTATGTGATGGCAAAAGAATTTATTTGCCGCCTCGAAGAATTGGCAAAACCGGTTGCATATTTGCTAGAGCTACATAGTTGGAAAAAGCCTATGACTGTACTGCTAACAGGTGAAATGGGGGCTGGAAAAACGACCTTTACTTCGCATTTAGTTACAGCTTTGGGCTCTAAAGAAGTCCATTCTCCCACATTTACTCTAATCAATAAATACCGTATATCGCAAGGTTCCGTGTTTCATTTTGACCTCTACCGCTTGAAAGAGGAAGAAGAGTTGGAAGAGTTAGGCTTTGAAGACATTTGGGGCGTACAAGGTTTGTCCATCATAGAATGGTGGCAGATAGCTCGCAATTACCTACCTCCTGGATGTATGGAAGTTTCATTAGAAATACTCGATGAAGAGAGGCGTAAAATTACGGTGTACGAAGGCTAAAGTTAAGTATTTTTTTAAGTAAAAAGTAAAATTACACTGTATACAATGAGTTTTTTACCTAACTCGTCTTGGATGCTAGTCAAGCTAATTTTGAAGTTATCCGCATTTGTGAAAATCCTCTTTAAACCCATTTAAGATGTACCACATGTAACGTTACGACTCTAAAGTAAGATCCGACGATAGGAAATTTTGGCAAGTACAATCAAATTTTTGATAGACATTCACTTCAAAAGTTTGCAGAAGTTGATGATCGATATGGAAACCGGCGAGAGGGGGTTTTTGCTGGCAGGTAGAGATGAGTTTTTGGAACCTTACAATAGTGGTTGGAGTCAATTCCAGACACTCATCACCAAACAAAAAAAACTTGTTTTCGATAACCCTCCTTTTGGCATTTGTATTTGTAGTTACTATCGCTGTGTTGATTACCAGGAGTATTACGCGGCCCTTAGCAAGTATTGTTGCATCTATGTCAACCATTGAGAAGAAGGGTGATTTCTTTACAGAGATTGATGTAAAATCCCAAGACGAGGTGGGTCAGGTTGCCGCAGCAATGGATAGCATGATGCAAGTTTTTCGTTCTATGCTAAACGATACAAAACTGTTGATTGATGCTGCAATCCAGGGTGATTTGTCAACCAGAGCTTCTACCGATACGTACAAAGGAGACTTTAAACGAATTGTTTCGGGTGTCAATGATACCCTGGATGCGGTAATTAATCCTTTGAATGTTGCGTCCGATTGTGTTGGCAGGATTGCTAATGGAGCGATTCCAGATGAGATTACCGACAATTATAACGGTGATTTCAATACGATCAAAAACAATCTAGAAGAACTAAACACCCGAGATAGTTTTGATACTATAGAAAGAAAATAAAAATGTTCCCAAATTACGAAGAACTCTTAGCAGATTTTATCGCAGAAACAGACGAGCTTTTGCAACAAGTCGAATCCCTTGTGTTAGAATTAGAGAATAGGTATGACCACGGCTCTTACCAATGATTCGGAAGGCAATGCAATTGTATCTCGTCTGAGCCAGCTTATAACACAGTTGCACGAAAAGATCATGCATACGAGATTGTAAGAATTAAACATTGTTTACCAAAGAATCAACAGGATTGTCCGTGATACCGCAAAGATACTTGGAAAAAAAATTCGTCTCTCTCTATATGGTGGTGAAGTGGAACTCGATAAAACGATGATCGATACATTACTGGAAACTTTGGTTCATATTTTGAAAAATTCGATCGATCACGGTATTGAAACACCAGAGGAAAGACTGGCACAAGGAAAAAGCGAATATGGCAATATATCTATCGCAGCTTCGTTGCAAACAGGCAATGTACGCCTGATTATTTCTGATGATGGTCGAGGATTGAATCTTGAAAAAATAAAGCAATCTTCTATTGCCAAGGTAATGATCACAGAAGAAGAGGCAAAGAAGTTAAGTAAGGAAGAACTAGAAGAACTTGTATTTCATCCTGGTGTGAGTACCGCAAAGGTTATCACGGAAACTTCTGGTCGTGGTGTTGGCATGGATGCTGTGCGTACCAGCTTTAAGAAAATTGGTGGCAATGTCCACCTAACGACAGAGGAAGGTAAAGGAGTTACGTTAGTGGCTACCATACCACAGACGGTTTCTGTTATCTCCTGCCTCATTATTTCTGTAGTAAAAAAAAGGTTTGCTATTTTCCAAAAATACATTTCTGAATTAATCCTATTTGATGCCTCTCGTTACAAAACTGTCAATATGCCTGAAATAGATTGGATAACATTCTTAAAAAAGTTAGGAAGATAAATAGGCATTTTCCTATTCTCGTATTGACAACAGAGTCTAAAGACTCCCTTAAAAAAGAGGCTTTTGCTAGTGGAGCCAATGGTTGGATTGTAAAACCTTTTATGCCCGATCAAATTATATCCATGATAAAAGACATTTTAGAGTAGGACGTGTGGAGTCACAAACAACGAAAATATTAGTATTATCTTACTCTAATGATATAAAGCAAGATATACTAGAAAAAGTATCTTCGACGTATCAGTTGGTTTTTATAGAAACTATGGAAGAGGCAATCATCAAATTGTCAGAATTCCATAGCGCAGTTCCTTGTACTGTTGTAGGCAATACTGATTTCCTGGACTTGGCTTTCCGAGAAGTTTTAGTGAACGCTTGTAAATACTCTCCAGAAAATTCTACTATCAATATTTATTCTTATGTGCGGGAAAGTTATATCAGCATATTATTCATGAACTCTATTTTGCAGTACACACGTGGTGTTTCGGGAGTTCCGATGGAAATGGAACATGAGGTATTTGAACCTTTTTTTAGGATTAACAACGTATACGATGAACGTTTTCTAAGTGAAGAATTTGGTTTGGGTCTAGGTTTGACAATTGTTCGTGATGGAATCCATAAGCTTGGTGGTAGAATTTATCTTTATGAGGTAAATGATAATGTAACAAATGATATAAGTGTGCAAAGAAAAGTGATCACTGAACTGATCTTGGCAAGACCTGAAGTTCTCTCTTAAAAAAAACTCTATTTCCATTACCTGCTTCCCTTAAAATCAATCAGATCGTTTTTTACTTGACATATTTATCTTGTTTGATCTTTGCAGTTAAATGCTATGAAGATAGAAATTAGATTTGAAAATTGGCTATGCAGTTATATATTTTCTACTATGCTCTTTGCACTAGTTTTATACAATTGTACCAGCTCTCCAGATAAGCAACAGCCAGAGATCAACTTTAACAGTGGGACTGGTGTTATGAGCCAAAAATCTAATTGGCGTGGAAAAAGAAGAAAAACAAAAAAGATCATTGGCTACCATCGAGTGGATCCAAGTCGAACAGGAATAGCGAGTTTACCTCAGCCAGATAATGGCAATATGCCAATGCTTACAAGCCTATACCGAGAACGCAATTCTGAGCAATATTGTAAAAATATAAACCAACTGAACGACTCTAGTTGTTTTCATATTAAACATAATCAATTTGGTTTTCGTCCTTTCGAATTTGTTGTCAAAGGTACAAAGTGCTATTCTTACAATTTATCTAGTAGAGGAGAATATGGCTTGTTAGGTAGCCATTTCGGTATAGACCTGGGTTTGGTAAGCCGAACCCCTATTTACTCTGCTGGTGATGGAGTAGTCGTATATCGCGGCTACAATTCTACCTATGGCAAGCATGTGATGGTATTGCATGGTTGTTGGCAGGGAAGATGTGTTTTATCTTTATATGCCCATCTTGCCTCTTATCTAGTGAAGAAACAGACTTTTGTCAAAGCAGGCCAACTCATCGCTAAAAGTGGGAATACAGGTTATAAACAAGTGAAATCAAACGGGTATAAGTGTATTGATATGATACGCAAAGGATTTGCAGACAGTAAAAAAGACTTTCAGCTACGCGGTTTGATTAGTAATAACTCTCTTCAGTGCTCTTACAAGACACGAGTTGGTTTGCATTTGCATTTTGCTAAATCTACTATCGATGAATCAAACCTACCTGCTATCAGAAGGTATGGGGTGACTAGCAAGTTCTTACTTGGTTTCCAAAATTTATCCAAGATGAGTTCTGCTTTCCGAGAAGGTATGAATAGTTGTGCAACTACCTTTCGTATCGAACAAAAGAAAATGCAAACAAGTCGCAATTCTCGTAGAGCGATCCGTAAGGTTATACAGTTGGATCGGAAAGTATATGCAAAAATACAAGCACTCGATACGGCAACTCCTCTGTGCAACCACAAGGACTGTCAGGTATCCGAAATTGAAAAAGCTATGCAAAAGGTGGGAAAAATAGTGGGCGAGTTGGAGTCGCAGGAACGGTACATGAAAAAGCAAAGAAAATATGCTGCTGATTCTATCGAGAACGAGGTAAAGTATATTCGTAGCACGGAACGCAATTATACTTATAAAAAGCTGCAGGAAAAGATCCAGCGGAGAGATAAAAAAGAATGGTTTGAGCCGAAAAAAACGAAGAATCGGAAAAAGCATGTTGATGATCCAGAGAACCAGTATGGAAAGCCGGTTTGATGTATGAGGTTTCTTTTTACAATTCTAAGAATTTTTGGAATTCTAGTACTGTTTTTATCACAATACTCCCATCAGTCTGAATCTCCTCTACGGATTTTTCAATGGAGTGAGAAAACAAAAAAATGATTCTTGTATCTTTAGGGAATTGGCAAAAGAACAATGCCATAAAATAAGGGCTACCAATGGGAAAGTGTAGGTAAAGCTCCTTTCCCTCTCGTTTGTCTTGCCACTCTAGAAGAAACGATGAGAACTCTTGTAATAAGTCATTTATTTCATCTAGCTCTGTAGGACAGTTTAGCAACTCTTCATACAAATCTTTTTGGATTTCTGACAGCTCAAGAACATCCGAGGCAAGTTCCTGGACACTTGCCAGTTGCTTAGGTGTTAGTTTATTTGCCGTGCAGTTGATAAACATATAAAATCCTTTAGTAATACCTGAAAGAAAATCCCTAGATGAGAAGTCCTAAATACCAATATGTTGAAAAGTATATAAATATGGCAAATGAAAAAAGTTGTTTAAAAGTAACCTTTTACAGACAATTATTAGAATAATCTTTGAAATTTTGTTAAAGTAGGTTGGATAGAGTGACGGTATGTTACAGTTTATAAAAGTAGCTTGACAGCGTGTTTTTTTTCACAGACACTGAGCCGCGAGGAATCTATGCAAAAAAAGCGCAAAGCAGCCAAAGACGTTTTTTTAGAACAGCAGAGAAACGTTGATCTTGACGATGAAGAATTTTACCCACCAGAAGAAGCATTGTTGGGAGCAGATGAACTCTATGAAATGGAAGAAATTCCAGCTCCTGCCCCCGAGTTCACTCAAAATATAGCAACTGAAGGAGCTGTACCTCTGCCGCAAATGGCAGAACCGCAGCAAGTTTTGTCTAACCAAGAAGTTGATGCCCTATTATCGGGTGTAAGCAATGCTCCTGTCCCTCCCAAATCTGCTCCACAAATGAGGAAGAAAATGCCAAAGAAAAACGACAATTATATACCATCATTAGATATCAAAACATCGGAAGAGTTACAGTTAGAAAAGGAGGCTATTAAGGTACGCGAGACTGGCATGCTGTTCTGGCGGCGTGTCATTGTTCCTCCCAATGCTTTTGTTGTTCATACCCGTATAAATAAAGCAGATCCTATTACTCTCGGGTTGGGACAGTCCTTTCGCTTCAATCCAAATACAGATTCCTACCTGGTCATACCTGCTGCGATGCAAACCATTGGAGTAGTTGCCAATTGTATCAGTAAAGAAAAGCAAGGCATCAATGTTCTGGCCTACGTGCAATGGCAAATCGATGATTTTTCGATTGCCTACAAAAAATTAGATCTCACCAATACAAACGACCCTCTTGGAATTGTCAACGCCCAGCTGCGTGAGCAAGCGGAAGCAGCGATTAAAGATAAGATCGCTACTATGAGCGTAGAGGAGGTCCTAACAGACAAAGCACCAGTGATTGAAGAGTTGACTTCTCGTCTAAGGCGTGTTGCTGAAGGACAAGAAGGTTTAGGCATCAAAATTATAACAGTCCAAATTCGCGAAGCCTTGGTCAGTTCTGCTGCTTTATGGAATGACTTGCAAAGCCCATATCGTAACGAGCAGCGGCAAAAAGCTCGTATTAGCCAATTAGAAATGGAAAATGAGATCAATAAAAAAGAACTTGAGACCAAGAAGTTCAAAGAAAACCGCCAGGCTGAGACCAATCTGGAAATTGAAAAAACTAGACAGCACAAATTAACCGAAACTACCGAACTTCGTTTGCAAGAAGAATCCAAACGTTTCGAAGAAGAGCAGAAGAATATACAACACAAACAATCCTTAGAAGAAGAAACAGTCCTCAAGAAAAAGGAACAAGAAGACCGTCTTATCTCGAAAGAGAGAGAAATACAATACAAACAAGAAATCGAAGCAAGTGATTGCAATCCACGTGATTTAGCAGAATGAAATACTACACAGGAGTGTTCAAGCTTGCTCAAACTTCTACGTCAAATGTTCCGCGGAGGAATCAAC
>JBCCIA010000311.1:0-7429 GCA_039028475.1 Spirochaetota bacterium
GAAGAAATCTCGCAGTTGTTAGAGAATACTTAAAAGAAGGCTACAAATGTAGCCTTCTTTTTCCCTTTGGTTTTGAATAAATATTCTACTTTTGCATTTTAAAATAGTATTTTAGCATATCCATTAAAGTTTGTCTACCTACCTGTTCGGGTAGGTTTTTAGGATTTTTTCTTTATTCATATTTTTTTCATTGTTTCTTTTAGAATGTTTTGAATCATTGGGTTATGTTCTGCCCTCGAGAAATTGAGATTATTTCTTCCAACTTGAATGAAGATTCGTTTCTTGAAGAAGAGATGTCCTTTATTGTGGAAGTTTTTAACCTTGCAGATATATTCTCCCGTGAAGTTTCGTTAGACTTTTTTGATTTTGAGTCTTTTGTGGAGAGGAGATATGAGGAACACCGTAAGAAATTCACTCCTATTTTCTCTGTTAAGAACTTTTTCAATGATTTTTGGAATGAATGCTATTTGATTGCTAGTTCTACTTCTACAGAATCTCGAACTGAGTTGTTACAAATTTACTATCACCTAAATTAGATACTCTAAGAGCCTGTTTTTTTAAAACAAAACTGCGCATGTTCTTGTAGCTTACCTTTCGTTAAAGAAATACGTTTGTTTTCAGATACGCAGTAAGGTTACACTTTTACTGCATATCTGAAAAATGGTTTCTGAGGTATTATAGATGCTTTTAATTAAGCTTTATAAAAAACTACTTGCAGATATCAATATATCTTGATATAATGGTATCTGTTTATGATGGTTCACCAGGAAGAATTACTGTATGCCCGAGAAGCAGTGGATGCTTTTAAAGCCTTGACAGATGAAACACGCCTAAGAATTCTTTATATATTGACTCGCTCTGCATTCAATGTGAATGAAATTCGTGGTATTCTAGGTATGGGGCAGTCACGGGTTTCTAGGCATTTGAAGATCCTCTCGGATGCAGGTTTTCTGTCTTCTAACCGGGAAGGTTCTTGGGTCTATTACAGTATTCTTGAGAATATACCTACTTCTTTTTCTCGCAGGCTATTCGAATTTATTTTTTCGCAGAAAGAATTTTCTCATTGGCCAGACCGAGATCTTCCGCGTATCCAAGAAGTGTTGAAAGAGCGAGAAAAAAGAAATGCTCGTTATTTCAACCAAGTAGGTAAGGAATGGGAAGAAATCCAGCAAAACTTATTAAATCCAGAAGTATATCGCAATGTCATTGTTTCCTATCTACCAGAAAATGCAGAACATATTCTTGACCTTGGTTGTGGACAAGGTGCATTGATACCGTACCTGCAAGAGAAAGCTGATTTGGTTACTGGTGTCGATATTTCGCATCGTATGATACATGATACACTAGAAACATATAAAGAAGAAAAAAATGTCAAATTAGTGATGTCTCCGTTGGAGAATCTTCCCTTTGCAGATGCAAGTGTAGATGCTGTTGTAGCCTCTATGGTGTTACACCATGTTTCCAATCCCTTACAAGTGAAAAAAGAAGTAAATCGTGTTTTGCGTGAGGGTGGTGTATTTTGTGTAGTGGATCTGCAAAAACATGAACAAGAATTTATGCGCGAAAAATTTGCTGACTTATGGTTGGGTTTTGAATATTCCCAAATGGAAAATTGGTTGGCTATTGCTGGTTTTGCAATAGAAAAAACAGATACGATCGTTCTAAACCAGTCATTCAATGTTTTAACAATAAAAGCTATCAAAAAAGGAGTGTAGAATGTCTACCGCAACAGTTAATAAAGTTGATTACAAAGTAAAAGATTTGAGTCTCGCCACATGGGGGCGTGAAGAAATCATACTCGCAGAAAAAGAGATGCCAGGACTTATGGCAATTCGCAAGGAATACAAAGATAAGCAGCCGTTGAAAGGAGCAAGAATTTCTGGTTCTCTGCATATGACCATCCAAACAGCAGTCTTGATAGAAACTCTTGTTGAGTTAGGAGCGGAAGTCCGTTGGGCATCGTGTAATATTTTTTCTACGCAAGACCACGCAGCAGCAGCGATTGCAGAGAAAAATATTCCTGTTTTTGCATGGAAGGGTGAAACAGAAGACGAATATTGGTGGTGTACAGAGCAAACTCTAAAATTTGCAGATGGAAAAGGCCCCAATATGATTCTAGACGATGGTGGGGATCTTACTGTATTTGTGCATGAAAAATATCCAGAGCTTTTGGAAGAAATTAAAGGTATTTCGGAAGAAACTACTACAGGAGTACACCAACTTTATAAGATGCTCAAAGCGAATGAATTGAAGATCCCTGCTATCAATGTCAACGATTCAGTGACTAAATCTAAATTTGACAACTTGTATGGCTGTAGAGAATCACTCGTTGATGGAATTAAAAGAGCGACAGATGTAATGCTCGCTGGTAAAAAAGCGTTGGTTTGTGGCTTTGGAGATGTTGGAAAAGGCTCGGCAGCTTCTCTGCGTGCTTATGGTGCTATTGTAAGCGTAACCGAAATTGACCCTATTTGTGCTCTCCAAGCAGCCATGGAAGGCTATGCAGTTGTTAGAGTAGAAGATATCGTACACGATGTAGATATCGTCGTAACTGCAACAGGTTGTGATGATGTGGTTACTATCGAGCACATGAAGGCTATGAAAGATGGGGCAATTCTTTGCAATATTGGTCACTTCGATACAGAGATCCAAGTTTCTGCATTGGAAAATTTTCCTGGAATTGAAAAGAAAAATATCAAACCACAAGTTGATAAATTTACTTTCCCAACAGGTAATTCTATTATCCTACTGGCAGAAGGTCGTTTGGTAAACTTAGGTTGTGCTACGGGTCACCCATCTTTTGTGATGTCTAATTCTTTTTCAAACCAAGTTTTAGCGCAGATTGAGTTGTATAATAACCCAGAGAAATACCCTGTTGGAGTATATACATTACCAAAAAATTTAGATGAGAAAGTGGCGGAGTTTCATTTGGAACAGATTGGCGTTAAGCTAACGAAACTAACTGAAAAACAAGCAGAGTATCTTGGTATCTCAACAAGCGGACCTTACAAGCCCGAACACTATAGATACTAAAAGCCTGTTTGAAAACACGCTGTAAGAAACAAGAATAAACTAAAAAACTCCTTCCTGGTAAATGGGAAGGAGTGATAGATTTTTTTTAAGTTGGTGCCGAATATTACAGTTATTATATATTTTATAAGGAAAGTAAACATCATTTATGTCATATTTATCTCACAATAAACCACTTAATAAATCAGGCCAGGCCTTCGAGGCCTTACTCCGTGAACGTATCGTACTTTTAGATGGAGCTATGGGAACAATGATCCAGCAGTATAAGTTGGAGGAGAAAGATTTTCGTGATGACTCCTTAAATAATGTAGAAGGTGATTTGAAGGGTAACAATGACTTATTAAGTATTACACGTCCAGATATTATTGAGGAGATCCATCGTCAGTATTACAAAGCGGGTTCGGATATTGTGGAGACGAATACTTTTTCAGGGACAACAATTGCCCAGGCTGATTACAAATTGGAACATCGTGTCCGTGATATTAATATAGAATCAGCAAAATTGGCAAAGCGAGTGGCTCAGTCAGAATCGGAAAAGCAGGGTCGTCCTCTATGGGTAGCCGGTGCGATGGGGCCAACAAATCGAACAGCTTCCCTATCACCTGATGTGAGTCGTCCAGAGTATCGGGCGACGAGTTACGACGAATTGAAACAGGCGTATTATGATCAGGCCGAAGCATTGGTGGAAGGCGGCGTAGATATACTGATGCCTGAGACAGTATTTGATGTTTTGAATCTTAAAGCTGCGTTACACGCGATTGAAGAATTATTCGATACAATGGATGAGCTTTTGCCGGTAATTGTGTCGCTGACAATTACGGATCAATCAGGACGTACCTTGTCAGGTCAGACTCCAGAGGCAGCGTGGAATTCTATACGACACGCTAAGCCGACGGTGGTAGGGTTGAATTGTGCATTGGGTGCTGACCTAATGCACCCTTACCTAAAAGAATTGTCAGGGGTAGCGGATGCTTTTGTACATGTTTATCCCAATGCGGGCTTACCCAATCCACTGAGTGAAACGGGCTATGATGAGACACCGGAAGACACGTCGCGGTCTGTTGCGAAATTCGCAAGTGAGGGACTTGTGAATTTAGTCGGTGGTTGCTGTGGCACGACCCCTGCGCACATTAAAGCGATCAAAGATCGCATGAGCAAATACGACCCCCGCAAGGTCCCGGAGATCCAAAGAGGTCTCCGTTTGAGTGGCTTGGAACCCATGAATTTTTTTCAACAGGTATGAGTAAGAATATGGAAAAGACTTCCTTCCTTATGGTAGGTGAACGTGCTAATGTGACCGGTTCACCTAAGTTTAGGCGGCTTATCAAAGAAGATAAATTTGAGGAAGCACTCGCGATCTGTCGTTCACAGGTAGAGAAGGGTGCACACATAATCGATGTGAATTTTGACGAAGGCATGCTGGATGGGGAAGCCTGTATGACTCGCTTTCTGAACTTGGTCGCTTCGGAACCAGATATCTGTCGTGTTCCTGTTATGATTGACAGTTCAAAATGGTCGGTGATCGAGGCCGGTTTAAAGTGCGTACAAGGTAAGTCTATCGTTAACTCAATCAGTCTCAAAGGAGGGGAAGACGAGTTTCGTAAGCAAGCCCAGTTGTGCATGCGTTATGGTGCTGCAGTTGTGGTAATGGCTTTTGATGAGAAAGGCCAGGCAGATAGCCAAGAGGGGAAAGTTGCAATTGCAAAACGCTCTTATCGCATACTTGTCGAAGAAGTGGGGATGGAACCGTCTGATATTATCTTTGATTTGAATATCCTTACGGTAGCAACTGGTATGGAAGAGCACAATAATTACGCGGTCAATTTCATTGAAGCAGTCAGGGATGTAAAGCGTGAGTGCCCAGGAGCGAATACGAGTGGTGGGTTGTCAAATATATCCTTTTCCTTTCGAGGGAACAATCCCGTTCGAGAAGCGATGCATGCCGTATTTGTTCATCACGCTATGGCGGCGGGTTTAGATATGGCGATTGTGAATCCTGGGCTCTTGATGGAATATGAGGATGTTGATCCCAAACTCAAAGAGTTGGTGGAAGATGTCATTCTCAATCGCAAAGAAGAGTCCACTGAGAAGTTGATTGAATTTGCGGAGAAGATTAAGTCTGGTGATGTTACACTTGGCTCAGGTACTCCCGAACAGCGTATCCATGACGCAATGCTTAAGGGCATGGATACTTTGCGGTATCTCTACGAACGGGCAACGAAAGAGGGTAATCCTGAAATCCTGGAAAAGTTTCTCGCCGGAGGTAGCGGAGCGGTTCCCGAAAAAAAAAAGACTAGTGAAGTAGCTAGTAAGGATTGGCGCGGTGGCTCCGTAGGGGAACGTATTTCGCATGCCCTGGTGAAAGGAGTCACAACTCATATCGAAGAGGATACAGAGGAGGCACGCCAAAATTTTGATCGTCCATTACATGTGATCGAAGGTCCGTTGATGGATGGGATGAAAGTGGTAGGTAAATTGTTTGGCGAAGGCAAGATGTTTCTCCCACAGGTCGTAAAAAGTGCCCGCGTGATGAAAAAAGCCGTAGCTTATCTTTTACCCTTCATGGAAGAAGAAAAAAAGACCAGCAAAGAAGTGTCGCAAAAAACAAAATTTCTCATTGCAACTGTAAAAGGTGATGTCCATGATATTGGCAAAAATATTGTTGCTGTAGTCCTGGGTTGTAATAATTACGAGGTGATCGATCTCGGTGTTATGGTACCTACAGAAAAAATTTTGGAAGAAGCTAAAAGAAATAAGGTTGATATAATCGGTCTTAGTGGACTAATTACTCCCTCTCTTGATGAGATGGTTCATGTTGCTAAAGAAATGCAAAGACAGAACTTTGATTGCCCTTTGCTCATCGGTGGAGCGACAACAAGTAAAGCACACACAGCAGTTAAAATCGCAGAAAAATATGAGAACCCAATTATTCACGTTGAAGATGCATCGAAGGTGGTAAATGTAGTAGGTAGCTTATTAAATACAAAAACAAAAGACGCATACATCCAGGAAATAAGACAAGAACAAAAAAATACCCGTGATAGTTATTTCAAACGACGAACTACTAGGGAATTACTGTCGATTAGCGATGCTCGCAATAACTCTTTTAAAACAGAGTGGAAAGCTATAGAGATAGCAACTCCTACCTTTACGGGAACCAAAGTTTTTGATGATACAATTTCACTGAGTGATTTAGAACCCTATATTGATTGGTCGCCTTTCTTTCACGCATGGGAGCTTCATGGACGCTACCCGGAGATTCTGGAAGATAAGGTTATAGGTAAACAGGCCAAGGAACTTTTTAGTGACGCTAAAAAGTTGCTAAAAACGATAATTGATGAGAAAAGGTTCATTACCAGAGCTGTTGCTGGTTTCTTTCCAGCGAACAGTAAAGGTGATGACATAGAAGTTTATAGCGATGACTCCAGAACAGAAGTTTTACAGGTATTTCATACAATTCGCCAGCAGAATAAAAAGCAGGGAGGAAGTCCCAATTACGCTCTTGCAGACTTTATAGCTCCAGTAGAGTCCGGGCGAAAAGATTACATTGGTGGCTTTGCCGTTACAGCTGGTCATGGAGTGGAAGAATTTGCCGAACTCTTTGAAGATAAGAGCGATGATTATAACTCCATTATGGCTAAGGCAATTGGAGACAGGTTCGCTGAAGCATTCGCTGAATATATGCACCAATACATGAGAAAAGAATGGGGATATGGCAAAGAGGAAACCTTCACGAATGCAGAACTCATAAGTGAAAAATACCGCGGAATTCGCCCTGCTCCTGGTTATCCGGCTTGTCCGGATCATACCGAGAAAAGAACTCTTTTTGATTTGCTCTCCGTAGAGAAAAACACCGGTATTACCTTAACAGAAAGCTTCGCTATGCATCCTGCTAGTTCTGTCAGCGGACTCTATTTTTCTCACCCGAATTCTCGTTATTTTGCAGTTGGCAAAATTGATAAATCACAGATAGAGGACTATGCCAATAGAAAAAAAGTAGCAGTAGGTGTAATAGAAAAATGGCTTGCTCCTAATATTGATTACTAAAAGATTCTAGTTGTCGGCATAACTAACATTCAAAAAATGTAAACTATGTTGGTAAAACTTAGTTTAAAGAGATCTGTTTTTCTTGCCTGCATTTTATTTTTAACATTGGTGCTGGTATTAGATCGGATTTTAGTAGCTAGGTTGTTTTTCTATATTCCCAATGAGCTAGGTTGGGATACGTCTCCTTGGTATAATTTTTTGCACAAGCGCTTTCATATTTCTTTTTCCTCAGAAGAGGAGGGGGTATTGGTGGTAGGTAGTTCTGTTGCTTTGTATTCGGCTCTTCCGAGAGAAATAGAACAGAGATTGCAAACAGAGACAAAGAAAAAATACCATGAGAATAAAATTCGGC
>JBCCIA010000312.1:0-7394 GCA_039028475.1 Spirochaetota bacterium
GATTGCACTTGCTGCTCAGAAGAAGAAACCGAGGATCTTGCCTCCGAGGTGCTTGCGACGGGCCTCCTCGTGGTCCATGATGCCGCCGGAGGTGGTCATCACGATGAAACTGTAAAAAAAGAATTTTTATAGAATTATACTGCCAAGAGGTAAACAAAACAATCACCAATGACTAGACTATTTATCGTTTTTATCCTGCTTTTTTCCCTAACCTGTAAAGGTTCTAAAAAAGTACCCTTCCAAGCATACATAGCTAAAAAAGAAGGCATTCCCTTCTATATCGAAAATGGCAAAAACCTAAACAAAATAGCCAACATACCCTATGCTGCCGAAATTACTGTACTCGCCGTAGAGATGAAAATGAAAGATAGGAATAAAGATCCAGGCCAGTGGGAAAAGCTGAAATCTACCGGCAAAGAGGCCTGGCAGAAAGCCAAAGAACAACTGTCATTCAAGCCTATCGATACAGATAAATATCCAGGTAAATGGGACAGGGTAAGGTTTCTCAAGACAGAAGGCTGGATACAATCGGAAAAGGGTAGTACGGCAAAGAAAAAGCCACAAACCACTCTAAAATTTGCCAGTAGTAAAATCGACCGCAAGCTCCTCTATGTGCTGCGAGAGGGAGAAAGA
This sequence comes from Spirochaetota bacterium, assembly GCA_039028475.1. GTDB lineage: Bacteria > Spirochaetota > Leptospiria > Leptospirales > Leptospiraceae > JBCCIA01. Next base: position 634 of record JBCCIA010000312.1, read on the forward strand.
ATCATCGAATCAGAATATTCCTTTGCCATGAACCGCGACATAGATAAGTTCGCGATTCTTGTGAAAGATAAATACGATCAGAGCTATCTCATACGAAATTCTGAAAGAGTATCATATGGTGACTCTTCCGATACCTTTCGTAAAGTGCTGTATAAGGGAGATACCTTCATCGATGTGAGGAGTTACCGAGTGGAAAAGGGTTACAGTGGCATCCGAGAAAGTATTTATGTGAATGGAAAATCCTATGGACCAGAAAAATACTTAGATTGGACTTATGTAGTTCTAAGTGAAGATGGAGCAATATGGGGTTACCAAGGAGGCTACGAAGATGGGAGACATATGTACATTAACGGTAAAAGAGTCAAACCAGATAGTCCTTCTGTTATCCAATTATATGGTAAAAATATGGATGAATATGCAAATGAATATGATAAAAAAGAAGCAGAGATCTTGGAAAAAAAAGATGGTGATTATATAAAATACAAAAAGAAAGAATTTGGTCCATTTTATAAAGTCAAAAAACTGGTAGAACCTAAAAATACTAAATCTTTTGTTGCTTTAGCAATAAAGAAAGAAAAAGAAAAACTGGAAATTGATCTTCCAGATCAACTTAAAAAAGAAAAAACACAAATATTCGTTGTTACGCAAAAAAAGAAATATGGTCCTTATACAACTTCCTCGAAATATTCAGAAGCTCTTTATGTATCCCCCAAAAGTAAAAAATGGGTACTGTCATATTATGATAAAGAAAACAAATTGCTAATTGTAAATGGTAAAAAATATGGTCCCTACTTCTCTTTAAACCGTGATCCTGTATTTAGTAAGAATGAAGAATCATGGGCAACTATAGTTATGAACAAAAAAGATAAACAAAGATTGTTGGTAAACGGTAAGGAAATACCCATTAAATATGATGGTGATTTAGATGGTAAAAACCACCAACTCGCAATTTCTAATAGTGGTAAAGAGTATGCTGTATTGATTGATAAAGGCTCAAGCTATATTTTATATACAGACAAAAAAAAATACGGTCCATTTACGTATAGCAACTCATATATTGATAGCGAAGATTTAAAAATAGAGTTTCACGAAAAACATAAGGTTTGGTATATCCAGTATCCAACGGGAACTATCTATTTTGTAAAAGACAAAGATATTATCTCGAATAGAGTCATAAGGTTTTTTAAAGATAGAGAGCGAGTTTATAAAGTAAAAGACTACAGTTCCTATAGTGGATTTAATTCAGGACCTAAGTTTGCAGGAATCGAAGAGTATGAAGGTTCCTACTACGCTAACATTTTAGGTAAGAAATACGGAAACTCTGACGCTTTTTTCATCGACCGAATCCAAATCGATGGTGCAACGCACTATGTATGGTTTACCCTGGAAGGAAGAGCCATCTACGGGCATAAGCTAAAGGAAAGTGATATATAAGTTGCGTAAAAGTATTTGTACAGTCCTAATTCTTTTCACCTCCTTTCTCATCGCAGAAGGAAGAAGAATTCCCTTCAAGAGAAAGTATACCAAAGAGTACAAACGAGCCTTATCGTTTGTAAAAACCAACAAATCGTTTCTCAAACACGAGATCAAAAAATACAAACTGCCGCCCAAGCTCTTACTTTCAATCGTTTTCCCAGAACTCATCCGCTACTCTATCTATTTTGATAAGGTAGAGTTCCTATCACTAAAAGTATTCTACATCAACTTAGGGGAAGGCTATGCCGATTTTTCTGTAGGCAAGTTCCAGATGAAACCCTCTTTTGTCACCTACCTCGAAGAGCAGATCCAAAACAAAAAATGGAAACACCTACTGGCCTACCGCAAGACGTCCGCAAAAGAAATCCGACGAGAACGTGTCAAACGACTGGAAAGTTTGGCGTGGCAAATCAAATACCTCGCAGCTTTTTATGAGTATACAAATACAAAATACAAGACCTATCTAAGACACAAAAGCAAAGCACAACAGGTTCGGTTTCTCGCAGCGGCCTACAACTGTGGCATTGAATGGGATGCAGAAGATATCCTCGACTGTAGCCAAAAAAGCTTCTTTCCACACGGGACCTTTGGCCCAGGCTCTGACAAAAATTACAACTACTCCAAAGTTGCCCGATCCTTCTACCTCAAAGAGAGATGGTAAAAAGACGCTGACAAACAAGCCATGCGATTTGTAAGCATATTCCTTCTCTACCGGATTTGCTTTTTATACTTTATGTACCAGGGAGAAAACTTCTCCTACTTGTCCCTTGCCAACTGGCTATGGTTTGATCTCTCCTTACTTCTCCCACTATTTGTCCTCATTCTCTTTCTCAGCAAAACTAAAAACAAGATCGTTGTTGGGACTACACAAATACTCATCCATTTCATTCTATTCCTCTTCCTCTGTATACTTTTTTGTGCCGACTTCTTCTACTACCAACAAACAGGCAAACACATTGGCTTTGAAGTATTTACCACAAATCAAGTAGACACATTCTCCGTTATCACTTCTTTTTACCTACAAGAGACTACCCTCTTCTACCTATTCTTAACTTTCTGTTGCCTATACACTGTTCTGTACTATTACAAACTCCATAAAATCACACCCAGAAAAACTACATCCGTCTTACTAGGTTGTAGTTTGCTCCTAATCACAGTAGCAAAAGTCTTGCCAAATTTGAAAAATATCGAGAATAAAGATTTCAATCCTATTGTTAGTATTTTCTTAGATATGAGAAGTAAGATTATCCCAAGTTCTTTCCAGCTCGCAGAGAACGAATTTACACAATATATAAAAATAAGTAACCCCAACCCTTCTCACAAACAATACCCCTTTATGCGGCAAGAAGCATATCCAAAGTTCTTAGCAAAAAATATAATACTTGTCGTCTTAGAAAGTTGGTCAGCTAAATATGTCAACCAGAAAGTGAATGGTAAAAAAACAACGCCCTACTTCGAATCTTTATCCAAGAGGGGACTTTACTTTTCTCGTTGCTATGCAACTGGTGTACGAACGGTCAATGGGATTGTTTCTATTTTGACTGGTTTTCCCGATATACCGGGCAGAGGACTTTTCTATTCCGATTATTACCAAACCCGCTTCTCTACCCCCAGCAAACTTTTGCATTCCTATGGCTATAAAAACCTCTATATCACCGGTGGTAGGCATAGTAGCTCCAAGATGGCAATTGCCTTGCACAACTGGGGTTTTGACAAAGTGCTTGTAAGACACCATTTTAGAAGGGTTACTATAAAAAGACCTTTTGTTTGGGGATACGATGATAAAACTATCTATGAATTTGCCTTGTGGCAGCTTTCACAAAGCAAAGTACCCTTTTTTCTTACCGTTCTTACCACTTCCACCCACTACCCTTTTCAAATTCCCACAAAGGGAAAATTCACGAAAGAAGACTCTGTAGAATACCAGTATTTGAATGCTCTACATTTTGCGGATAAAAGCATTGCCTATTTTATGAAGCAATTGGAAAAACGGGGTTTGCTACAAAACACCATCTTTTATTTTATCGCAGATCATACACACCATAAAGGTTTGACTGAATATGAGGATAGGAGAATTCCATTCTTGATTTATCCAATGAGGAAAAACTCTATCGATACCGAAAAACCATGTTCCCAAATTGACTTTCTTACCACATTAGTGCATTCCTTGCAGATCAATCGTCCCTATGCGAGCTTTGGCAATGATCTGCTGAGTCAAAGTCAAAGAAATCCATTCATATTCTTCACATTTGGCAATACTTTTGGTAGGATTGATACAAGGCTTTTCTATGTAGATCATCTCTATGCAAACTCACAGCCAAGGATACAGGCGATCCAAGAGGAAGAGCAAAGTAGCTACTGCCAAAATGCAACCGTTTGCAGCAGCTTACAACATTCGTCCCTGCTCTACTTGAATGCATATGTAAATTCTATCAAACAGAACAAAATTTATTTTCCACCAGATTAAAAATGTGCTATCGATACCATCTATAGTATCGCGCCACAGCTCTGGCACTTGATGGTTTCGCCTTGCATATAGGTTTTGTCCAGAGGAGCACCACAGGCCGAGCAAAATTTGATTTGCAACCTCTGTACGTCACCTTCTTCGGTAAAAAATTCATCTGTGCTTCTATCAAAATTGCCGTTGACGAGACCAAGAGAAATCGCCTTGCTCAAAACATTGCTTGCTGTGACAACGGAACAGTTTAGCTTTTGTGCCAAATCGATTAAGGTAATGCGTCTGGCCGATTTCACGATAGAAGCAGCTGCAATCACATTCTCTTCAAATCGGGCATTTTTAATGCCATAATACATCAACAAGCCACCTGGCAACAAGATAGCAAAGGAAAAAATCGCAATTGCTTTCCCAGAAGCATTTTGGGATTCTTCTGCAGACGTATCAAAAAACATAGCCGTGCCAAGAAACAAGACCAATACTCCTAACGCTAGCAATACGCCCCCTACTAGTTTCTGTACATTGTCTTTAATGGTAAATCCCTTCATAGTAAAACTCCTATTATGTATGCATACTATATGCAATCTTAGCTACAATCCAAGCGAAAAAAGTTTTTTCTACTCCTGATTAGTATCTCTCTAAAGTATCGTAGGCAATGCGAACAAGCTGCTGCTTCACCTGTTTCGGATCAGAGCCAATGGATTTTTCCATCAAATGGATAGCTTGGTAGACTTCACTTTGCGTATTGGCTCGGTAGAGGGTTGCAATTCCCGCAGTAAAACGTATGTTCTCAGAACCTTGCCAAATACTCCTTTGCCTGAGCTTTACCAAGGCTTCTTGTGTTTGTAGAGTTTCTACTTCTGCCCCTACTTCTTTCGCTGGCCCTGCTTTATAGCTAGCTGACAACTGTAACAAAGTGCTGCCAGGAGGCAATTTGTCTTTTGGTACAACTTCTAATAAAATTGTTTGCGACAAGGAATCATACACATTTACTACATTATTGTGCGACTTCAATTGTCTGTATTTTCCAAATCCAATAAAACGATAACTTTGTACAGCTTGCTTTAAAAATGTGAGATTGACTGCAAGTTTCTCAATGTTCGCTTCTAATACTTCTCCAAGTTGCAATTGTGACAACAACAACATAACTTCCTCCGAATTTGCAACATAAAAGCACTGTGCCAACCTCTCCTGTTGCAAGTTTTGCATAATACCATTGTCCCGATTGCCAAAAGATATTACAGATAGCTTACTGTCCCGCTGATTTTTAGCAAGTAGTGCTTGCAATTCTTTCCAGTTGATACCACCAAAATCTCCATCGGTTAAAAAGAGCAACTCAGTATTCTGTCCAGAGCGTGCAAATTGTTTTGCAACTTGGTACGCTAACTGAATGCCAGACCAAGCATTGGTTCCCCCACTGACAAATTGTCCATTGATATCTCTTTCTATCGACCAAGTCTCTTTTTTCGCTATATTGGAAAAAACAATATCTGCTGTATCATTGAAACGAACCAAAGAAACGCTGTCACCTTCTCCCAGTGTTTGTAAAACTCTTAGCATACTCTCTTTCACATGCTGTATGCTACCCGACATGGAACCAGATACATCTACTACAAAAATAATATGCTTTGCCTTGCTCTTTTTCACAGACTTACTAATAAACTTTTTACTATAGACTCCAAGTTGGATTAGCTTCGCCCTGGGATTCCAAGGTGAATCCACAAGCTCTGTATAAAAATGTAGCTTCTTGGATGTATCTAAAACTTGGTATTGGCTGACTGCACTTATTAGCTCTTCCAAATGTAAATTGTGCAACGAAACCTCCAGTCCCCTCTCTTGTGCAAGTAAAAGGTGCGATAAAGAGTATGTTTTAATAGTAAGGGGAAAATGGTACTTCGATTGTGCTTTAGAGGAAAGAGTTTGCAAATAACTCGGATATCTGGCAAAATAATAGGCTTGTTGTGTTTGTTCCAAGTAACTGCGAGGCGAACCAGAAGAACAACTTAAAATAAAAAATGTGACTAGTACATAGAAAAGCAAACGCATACAACTACCCCCTAAAAACGTATCCCCATAATTTTTGTCCGACCCCTCTTATCCTTGCCAAAGGAGAATAGCTTTAAAACCGAGAACTTTCGGAATTGTGTTTCGGTCTCATACTGGTATTCCCACAACCAACCCCACATACTACCCATGGTATGATAACCACGTTCTTTTTTAGAATAAGAGCGAAACAAGCTACCCAACAGTATATAAGTTGAATACTCCTTATCTAGCTTATTCTGATAATGCCAGTAGGCTGCCCCTAAAGCCCCCAATTGCAAATCTCTTTTCTTGGTGAAATTTGCATAGATTAGAACGGGTCCCCAGATATGAGTAGTTTCCCAACGCCTCTTCGAACGGTAGAACACAGGGAAAAAATTGTAACTTTGCTTCTGTGGGGTTTTTCCATAACCAAGCCATAAGACTCTACTATCATTCCACTCCTGAGTCTTGTGAAACTTCCATAGAATTCCTGCAAAACCTTTAAAGAGAAAATCCTGACTGTGGTTGTGGTAATGTATACTAGAGAACAATAAATTGTGTTGGGACTCTTGCTTTATTCTATTTAAGTCGTATTCATATAAAAATAGAAAGTTATTGTAAAACTTTTGTGGAGAACTACGGGTATAATTTCCCAACAACCAATTCATGTAACCTTTCGGTTTTGCTTTGTACAAGAATAGCGGTGTTAGCTGGTAGGAATGTGTATCTCCTGATTGGCGGTACCCCCCTCCTAACCAAGAGAGAACAGTCGCCTCCTTCCAGTGGCCATTCGATCTTTTATCAA
>JBCCIA010000313.1:0-7382 GCA_039028475.1 Spirochaetota bacterium
ACAAAAACTAACAAAGCCCAAAAAGGAGTCTTGCACCTTGGCAATCATAACTTTGCCAAGGTACCTATTATCAACCTGCGAGGACAATGGGAATTCTATTGGCAACATTTCTGTTTTACCAGAATGAATTGCCAAAACCTCCCCAACAAACAATACATTGCAATGCCTGGGTATTGGAACTCCTTTGTTTACAACAATAAAGCAGTAGGTGGAAAAGGATTCGCTAGCTACCACCTACAAGTACGGCTACAACAACTTCCCAAACAACCCGTATTAAAAATGTCAAATGTAGGTACAGCCTATGAGCTATGGATAAATGGGGAACTACGAGGAAAAAGTGGCAAAGTTGCTACAGAGGAAGCTGAGGGATATCCTGGACAAAACCCTCAATTGTACATCTTACATAAGAAGGATTTTAAAACCTCAGAAAATACTTCTAATGAAATGACATTGGATATTTTTGTTCATGTATCAAACTACCACGATCAAAACGGAGGTATATGGCGAGAGATTTGGTTTGGTGAGTATGAAAGTCTTGCAAAAAAACAATTCCATAAGGCTGTTATCGATTTCTTGTTGATTGGTGGGATTTTTAGTATTGGAATCTACTATATTAGCCTTCATATACTTTGGCGCAAAGACCCTTCTGCATTGTGGTTTGGATTGTACTGCCTTTTGACTTCTCTACGTATCCTATTTGTAGGAGAAAATTACCTCCGTACGAGCTTCCCCGAAGCCTCACTCTTTTTTACTTTTTGTGAATATACCGTTTTAGTCCTTTTGCCCACTTCCTTTCTCAAATTCCTCTCCTCTATCTACCCAGCAGAATTTTCCTCAAAAAGCCAAAAGTTTTATATATATAGCAGTTTGCTTTTTCTCGTACCCATTTTTATCCTCCCTACATACTATTATACATTCATTCTAAACCCCTTTCATATCTATTTGTTTTTAGGTTCTATTTACATTACATATACGATTCCTCTTACGATTCAAAACAAAAGAGAAGGAGCAAAACTCTTTCTAGTAGGTTGGCTAGCTATTTTTCTATGTCTAGCCAATGACATTCTCTACGCACGTTCTATACTTACAAGTATGCGCGTATTGCCCTTTGGTCTAATGTTCTTTTTTACTGTGCAAGCCTTATTGTTAGCCCTACGCCTCTCTAGAGCATTCCGAGCTGTAAAAGAAATCTCAGAAAACTTAGAATCAAAAATCCAAGAACGAACAATTGAATTGGAGAACTCCAAACAAGAAACTGAAAAACAAAAGAATTTTATCCAAGATATCAATTCACTCATTCGCAAATTGAACGAGCACAAAGATCTGCAGATTATTTTAGAGATTATCATGCAGTATATTAAAGATAAATATGGTTTTTCATACTACTCTTTGTTTTCGATAGATAAGACTAGAAATATTTTAATAAACCACATTTCCTCATATCCAACTCATGTCACAGAAGAACAAAAAATATACATGAAGAATGTAACCTATTCTCTTAAGAAAAAGAGTGGGGAGAGTTTACATGCAAAAGCCTTTCGGCAAAAACTACCCTTACATATATATGATATTGCTGAAGCGAAGCAATCCCAACAAGGCAAGGATATACTACCCATTTTACAAAATAAATCTTTATTGATTCTACCAATTTTTTTAGAAAACAACTTAATTGGCTCTTTAGATGTTTATAGTTTGGAAAAACAAGAACTTAACGAAGAAGCACTCTTAAAACTCTCTATCCTGTCGAAACAACTTGCGGGAATTTTGAATGGTTCTCTCTTGTACCAAGAATTGGCAGAAGAAAAAGAATTCTCCAACCTTGCCAGGGTGGACGCAGAAATTGCCAAACAAGAGATTGAATTTCTCAATGACTTTTCCAAGGTAATTAACTCCGCCAAAGCTCTAGAAGAAGTCTTCGAACAAGCCGTTCAGCGTTTGAATGATAAATTGCATACGGATATGTACATGTTACAATTGATTGATAAGGAGAAAAAAGAGATTTTCACTAGATGTTTAGCAGCTAATGTTGATTCCAACATATATAAGAAATACTCCCAATTGCAAATCCCACTGGAAGAAGCTGGAACCATCTACCGTACCTACCAAAGAAAGAGAACACTCTATTTACGGGACAATAGGAAACAATACAATGAACTACCACGCTCTGATCAAAACTTTTTGAAAGATCTAAATATAGTGAGTACCTTCCAAATTCCACTCATCGTCAATGGGGAGGTCATTGGAATTATGCATATCAATAAAAAAGGAGGAATGCATTTGCTCTCACGACAAGAAATTCGTTTTGCCGAATCTCTATGTGAACAACTTGCAATTGCTGTAAATCATTCCTTTTTGTACGAAACAAGCAATGCAGAACGTAAGAAGTCTGATAAGCTGCTACGCAACATTCTACCAGAAGATATAGCACAAGAATTAAAAGAAACAGGCTCTACACAACCTGTACATTTTGACAACGTTTCTGTTCTATTTACTGACTTCAAAGGCTTCACCCAAATTGCTGAAAAGTTGTCACCAGCAGAGTTAATTGCAGAACTCGACAATTGCTTTGTCCACTTTGACCGTATCATAGAAAAATACAAATTGGAAAAATTAAAAACAATTGGTGATAGTTATATGTGTGCAGGCGGTATCCCACGTACCAACCAAACACATGCTATCGATACAGTTCTAGCTGCTTTAGAGATCCATACTTTTATGGAGACAAGAAAAAAAGAAAAGCAAAAGTCAAAACAAGAATACTGGGAGATACGTATTGGTATCCATTCTGGTTCCCTCGTCGCTGGTGTGATTGGAGAAAAAAAATTCGCCTATGATGTATGGGGAGATACGGTGAATACCGCAAGTCGCATGGAATCTAGTGGAACTCCGGGGAGGGTAAACATTAGTGGAAGCACATATGAACTTGTAAAAGATTTCTTTGAGTGCGAATACCGCGGAAAAATAGATGCTAAAAATAAAGGAGAAGTAGATATGTATTATGTAAACTCGTTAAAGATATCCCTTTCGCATCTATTAAACAGAAAAGAGCCAAATAAAAAGTTCTGGGAATCATACAATAAATTAAAGTAAAAAAAGTTTATAATTTTTGTCTTTTTCATAGAGAAAGTTTATTGACAGATCTAAAGAGTAAAAGTAATTCCTCTGTATTCCCAACAATGCAACTGCAAAACAAGACGCAATTACATAAAAAATTACTCACGCACATATTTCTTTTCCTATTGAGCTATGTGCTATGCCTGCTGTTTGCGTCTTATTTACAAAACAACCAACTAAGTGTTTCACAAAAAAACTGGTTTCCACAAACCAAAGACTACCTTCCCACATTTTTACAAAATAAACTTTACCCAATCCCTAAAGTTCAAGATATACCCAAAAAAGACTATTTTGTCAGTGGCAAAAATCACGAACACCTAGCTAATTTTTTTCGTAAGCTCAAACAAGTCGAACAAGAAAAACGGGGTATTGTACGTATCCTTCACTTTGGAGACTCCATTATCTGGGGTGGATTTGTAACGGAACATATCGAAAATGCATTTCACAAAGACTTTGGCAATGGAGGGCGCGGACTAGTTCCTGTCATTGATACTTTAGACAGACGACTTATCAAACACAAAAACTATACTAGCAAAAGCCAAGTAGACTGGTATCCGATCAAGATTTTAGGGAGAGAAAACTCTAAATATGGTTTTCTAGGCGAATCTGCTCGCCCCAAGTTCTCTCGTCTAAATATAAGACAAATTTTAAAAGACTCTCCACCTTGGGAAAGTTTTGAAATTTATTATCGCAATCCAGACAATATTAAATTGCAGAGAGGTAATTTCAGCATCAATGGTAAAGACCCTATTGGCAACCTCAGCAGTAAATCCCTTCCGTGCCAAAAATTCCAAGGGAAATTAGAAAATGCAGAAAAAGCATATATAGACTTACAACACCCAGAACTCTCCCGTTTTTATATTGATGCAGTCAACTTAGAAAGCAAATATGGTGTAGCTTATTCGGTAGTATCTCGTACAGGCTTTGAGATGAACGAACTCCGCCAAATTCAGGAAGAAAATCTCGTATGCGGTTTGCAATTGTACCAACCAGACCTCATTATTTTCCACTTTGGCGTCAATGAATCACAACATATGCGACTCTACCCCAAACAACGCGGTCCAAAGATTTACCAGGAGAATTTCGAAAAAACGTTGGTACGCTACCGGCAGAACTTTCCTAAAAGCAACTTGCTTGTCATTGGTCCAGCAGAAAGAGTCAGCCATGCAGCAAATGGTAAGTTAGATACCATGCCAGAAGTTCTGAAAGTTATCCAAATCCAACGAGAAATCAGCGAAAAACTAAAAATAGCCTACTACGACACTTTTTTAGCCTTAGGTGGGAGTGGACAAAACCTACCGATGTATAAGAAGGACTACTTACAAGGAGACCGTACACACTTCACTCGCAAAGGTGGTAAGTACTTTACGGAATTCTTCTACAAAGACATGTACAATAGCTACCAAGACTATTTTGGCTTACAAAAAAAGATTGTTACTCGTAACGAAGAAAAACTCGCGCGGCTAAAGAATAGCAAAGCGATCAATTTTACCAGTAAAACATTCTTCTACTTTTTTCTCAGTGTTTTTTTCTTCGCTTATTTGCTATCTTACTTACAATTGAACTTTCTTCGCATTGTATTCTTACTATTAGCTTCTTATTATTTCTATTCCAGCTGGAACCCTAACCTACTCTTCCTGATTGTATTTTCTACAGTTGTAGACTATACATTGGCAATCAAAATCTATGAAGAAAAGCAAAAGCAAAAAAAAGCTACGGTTTATTTGCTTCTATCGATTTTGACCAATCTATCTCTACTGTTCTTTTTCAAGTATTTTCTCTTTTTCAGCGAACTATTACACCAAGTCCTTATCAATGGATCAGCAATCCCTATGCCACCAAATAATTTAGTATTTCCCTTTCTGATAAATGGAGAATCCGTTTCTCTTCCATTACGAGACATCATACTACCGGTAGGCATTTCTTTCTATACCTTCCAAACTATGTCCTATACGATTGATATTTGGAATGGTAAAGCAGAAGCTGAATATAACTTCTTTAAATTTTCTCTCTATGTTACATTTTTCCCACAGTTGGTAGCGGGTCCGATTGTGCGTGCGACTGAGTTTCTTCCCAAACTCCGCCAAGGAGCGGAACATTTTCGCTTACGGATCTATTGTATCTCACAAGGTTTGTTTCTCATCTTCTGGGGTTTGAGCAAAAAAAATGCAGCGGATTGGTTAGCAGTGAACATGGTGGACAGGGTATATGCCAACCCACATATGCATACTTCCCTTGACATTGTTTCTACCTTCTATGCCTATGGTTTGCAGATCTACGGTGACTTTTCTGGCTACACGGACATTGCCTTAGGTGTTGCCATGCTTTTAGGCTTCCACCTAACGAAGAACTTTGATAGACCGTATGCGTCTCTCAGTATCGGCGAGTTCTGGCGTCGTTGGCATATCTCTTTAGGTAGCTGGTTTCGCAATTATCTCTATATTCCCTTAGGTGGCAATAGATATCTAGTTTCCCGTAACTTGTTGTTTACAATGTTGGTCTGTGGTATTTGGCATGGAGCTGGCATCGCTTTTCTACTTTGGGGACTGTACCATGGTCTACTCTTACTCTTAGAACGCTGGTTTGCTTACAAGCCACAACAGAATACTTCGCGTTTGTTAAAATATTTACAATGGTTCTTTAGCCTACATTTGGTTCTATTGGGTTGGGTCATTTTTCGCAGTGACTCCTTGGACACTTTCCAATCATTTTTTACAACATTGTGGCAGCACAGTAAAGTCTGGAATCCCGATTGGGTTTTTATCAGCGTGGTAGTTATAGGTTATAGCCTATGTGTTGCTCCTAAAGAGATCTTTCGCCAAATACAGAGATTTTGGCACTACCTGCCGGCAGCAGTACAGGGTTTATTTGCCGCTGGTTTGACCTTAGTGATGTATCGTTTGAGCACTTCAGAAGTAAAAGCTTTCATCTATTTCCAGTTTTAAGGGTTCAGTCCACAATATATAAGAGCCTGTCTGGCAACATTGCTACAGGCTCTTGCAGCGAACCTTTTGCATAAAAACAAACTTACTATTAGAGAGGCTGTAAAAAAGAATTGACAGATACACCCAATCAATAGGAATCCAAAAACAACATGAGAGCTAAAAAGCAAATATTTATTTTTTTAATTAGTAGTTTACTTATTTTCTCCTGCCAACCCAAACCGAAAGTCATTAAAAAACCCTCGTACACCAACCCTTCAGCTGAGCTAAGTAAGGAATTGCAGACTTTATCTAGCAAGAACCTAGAATCCATTCTAGCGGATAATTTCCAGGCTCATCAATTTACTGGGGAAGCGATGAACAAAGAAAATTTTATTTCTCTCATCCAGCGCTTACACATTGCCTTTCCCTATGGACAGTTAGAATTGAAGTTAGCAGGCAAAGAAACAGAAATCGCTTTGACTGGTAAAAATGATGGCAATTTGGATTTAAATTTAGAAAACTTAGGTTTCTTTGAACCCACAAAACGAGAAATTAAACTACAAGAAAAAATAAAAGTAGAAAGCAATTCTGGTCAAGTCTCTGCTGTCTATTGGCTTGGCTCGAAACCTTTCACCGAAGCTATTGTTAAAGGCCTGTATTTACGCAAACAATCCTGGGCCTCTAAGGTGTATGTCCCTCCAGGTCACTACTACTCTCCGATTCCCAATATGCGCGAGATCCAATCCAATATAAGCAAAATTTTTGCCGAAGACCCTCTATTAGGTATCGACATGCGTGATGAAGAGCAATTAAAACTACTGAAAACATTTAAACCTTATTATGATGAACTCAAGTTTCCTATAGAAAAATCAAGCTCTTATCGCTACTACTACAACAACTACTGGTATGTCTATGCAGAAGCAATGACCCTCAATTTTTTCTTACGTCACTACAAACCTAAGCAGGTGATTGAAGTCGGCTCTGGTTATTCGACCGGCGTGATGTTAGACACCAATGAAAAGTTTCTCAATAACAGCGTAAAATTACAATGCGTCGAGCCTTACCCTGAGCGCTTGATGCGCCTGGTGCGTAAATCAGACAACTTCCAGCTTTACCAAAAGAATCTGCAAGGCATAGAGCTCTCTCTATTCCAATCTTTAGAGAACAATGATATTCTGTTTATTGACTCTACTCATGTCTCTCGCACCCATAGCGATGTAAATTACGTAATACACCACATCCTACCAAATCTCAAAAAAGGTGTTTTGGTTCACTTTCATGATATCTACTACCAATTTGAATATCCTAAGCAATGGGTGCGAGAGACATGAGTAGAGTCAATAA
>JBCCIA010000314.1:0-7369 GCA_039028475.1 Spirochaetota bacterium
GTAATAGGCATTAAGCTTAAACAATTGCAGCAAAACATTGAAAGAGAAGAGATTTTAAATTACCAACTTTCCTCAAAAGCGCTGGAAGAAAAATTCCAGCTTTTATATTTAGGGAGTGATAACTTTGTCAGAGAAATTCGTAATGGTATTCTTGAGTCTAACGTTCTAAATTCTAAAGTTTCTTTTGCTAAGTTTGAATTGTCTGAACTAGAAATTATAGGATTAGGGATTATCAATATTGTCCGTTTGATCAGTTTTAAACCAATGATTCATTTGCATTCTGATGCGAAAAATATTCTCTTATTGCAATTCGCTTTTTACTTAGAGAGGGGAAAATACTATGAAGAGGCCGCGAAAAGGTATGAGGAACTAGGAAATAGTTTTACTAATTTTACCAATGATGAGTTTCGTTTTGTGCTTTTGCACCAGGCCTTTTGTTTATCAATGTTCGGAAAAAATGAACTTGCTCTGAAAAAATTAAACAAACTGCAAATCGTTGCACGGGGGACTCATTTTGAAAAAAGCGCTAGTACAATAATTGCTGTTATCAAATCTAACCAGAAATCTGGAGTGATTGCTTCTAGTGAGGAGTTGTATTCTCGTAATGAGTTTTATAGGGTCGTACAACTATTAGAAAAAAGAGATTCACTTTCAGTAGAGGAAAAATTTCTTCTAGCCAAAAGTTTAGAGCAAATTGGCCGATTAAATCAAGCTATCGTACTTTATAAACAACTTATCGCGTTTCGTAAGAATCTCCTCATAGCGAAAAAGGCAAATAGAAGACTGATCCTAATTGGTTATTTTTATAGGCCAAATAAAAGTTTGGTTTCTTACTCTAAACGGAGTGCTAGATCTTTAGGAGATTATGAAAGTATTGCAATCGCGGAAGCTGGGACTATGCAAGTTAAAAATAGCGTTCTACTTAAATACAACAAACAAGGCTTTTGGAATAAGTTGGGACTTCTTTATCCAGAAAAGTTATTTCTGATAATTAAAGATTTTTTTTCTGTTCGTAAGGAACAAAAAAAGTTTGTCAAAAAGAATAGAGAGCGTTCTAATTTTAGTTCAGGCAAACATAAGTTTGTGCTTCCTGCTATCGTTGTCCAATTACAGGATGGGGAAACATTTAAATTAAAGTCTATTCAATTTGAAAGGAATGGAAAAGTGAAGTTTAAACTGGGCAACTTTTTTATTTTTTTTCCCAGTGAAAAGATTGTCAGCATCCAACTATCTAAGTACTATTATCCAGATAGAAGCTATTATTTAGAATTTGTTACGTCCAAGGGAAAGCTATTAGGAACATCCTATAAGGGAAGTGAATTGGGAGGAGAGGTAAGAACTTTTTCTAATAAGAAAAAGGTACCCCCATCTATTTTTAAAAGAATTAATTTGAAATATTCGATAAAGGAAGAAGAATGAAGTTTTATTATGCATTGATATCTTTTCTATGCTTATGTTTGTTTTTTTATTCAGTTTATTTGATTAACTTTGTCGGAGATTGGTCTAAGTTTAAGTATGGTATGTTTTCAGCTCTTGTTGCTTGGTTTTTTGCTATGAGAGCTAGAAAAGTATGAATCTGAGTTTGCCATGTTTTTAGATATTTTTATATTTTTATTGCAACTAATTGCTTATTCTGCTGTGACCGCCGTAACATTACTTTTTGTTTCGCAGTTCTTTTCTAAAAAGAAAGTGGACGAGAAGCCGGAAGAGAAAGCTCAACCTAGAGAAAGTAAAAAAGTACTCGAAGAAGTCTCTGGGACCGTAGGCAATGACGTTCATATCAAGAAGCATAATAATTACATTCCAAGAGGAGATACAATGCTAAACTCTTTTATGCATAAACTTGGTGATGGTTTTACGTTACGGAGCAACCGAGTCTGGAACACACATGAAAAAAAAAGTGTGTATAAGAAGAAGAATAGTTATGATTAAGGCATATCTTTTTATCTTATGAATCTAACTTTACTTATCAGCTTGTCAGTTATCTCTTTAGCTGTCTTCGCCTTTTGGCTTTATTTACGTGAAGAAAAAGAGCAAGGTAGCCAGTTATTTTTGACTTTTATGCCCAAGGAGTTAGTTGAATTGGTTGAAAAAGAAGCAGCGAGAGAGGATCGAACGCCTGAGCAGCAGGTAGTTCATATCCTCCGCAAGCATTATGATCAGCATTCTTAAAGTAAGATTAGTGGAATTGCTGTAAAAATCTTAAATTTCCTGAGTGGAAATAGCGGATATCACTGATTTCATAGCGCATCATTGCTAAGCGATCTAATCCTAATCCAAATGCAAATCCTGTCCATTCTTCGGGGTTTAATTTGGCAAAACTAAGTACATTTGGGTGGATCAACCCACATGGAAGTAGCTCTAGCCAACCCGACTGTTTGCATACAGAGCAACCTTTGCCATTGCATACCATACAGGAAATATCTAACTCAAAGCCTGGTTCTACGAATGGAAAATAGCCTGGTCTTAAACGAACCTTGACTTCTTTTTGAAAGACTTCTTCCAATAAAGTATTCATAGTATACGTCAAATTCGCAACAGAGATGTCTTTGCCTACAACCATTCCCTCTATTTGGTAAAATGTATTTTCATGGGAAGCGTCTACCTCTTCATAACGAAATACCCTACCCGGAGCTATAATTTTGAAAGGAGGTTTGAGCTCTCGCAATGCCCTGACCTGGATAGCAGAAGTATGGGTTCTGAGCAAGTTTCCGTCTTCCGTATAAAAAGTGTCTTGCATATCTCTTGCAGGGTGATCTGGAGTAAAGTTTAGAGCTTCAAAATTATTATAATCTGTCTCTACTTCAGGACCATCCATAACCGAAAAACCCATGGAAATGAAAATATCTTCTATTTCGTATTTTATCTTAGTGATCGGGTGTAAGTTACCTAGCTTTTTATCTGGAGTAGGCTGTAGAATATCGAAAAATTCAGATTTTGTTTGGGATTCTATTGCGATTTGTTTGAGAGTATTTTTTTGCTGTACAATGAGAGATTCTAAAGACTTGGAAACAAGATTTGCTTTTCCACCAATTTCTTTTTTTTCTTCCATGCTTAGGGATTTAAGGTTTTTTAATATTGCAGTCAATTTCCCTTTTTTTCCTAAGAACTCTCCTTTTAATTTGTCTAATTCCTGTTCTGATTTTGTGGTTTGGATCTGTGATTCAGCTGTTTTCTGTAACGAATTGATTTCTTCTAATAAACTCATTCTCTGTCCTTTACTATGTCTATCAGTTGCTTATAGATTCCGCCAAAGGAACCATTGGACATTGCAAGGATTAACACTTTTTCTGCCTGGTAGCTAGATTGCAATACTTTCTTAACTTGTTGCGGAATTTCACTAGGAGAAGCACTATATTCTGCCAATATGTTTGTATTCTTTTGTATCGTTTTGATAATTTTTTTTACATCTAAGCGTATTTCTTCAGGTACTTTATTGATATTAAAAATTTCAGTAATCATTACATAGTCTGCTTCTGTAAAAGATTCTGCAAACTCTTGTTGGAAAACATTTCTATGGGAGGTCGCACTACGTGGTTCAAATAGACTTAGTATTTTGTATTTAGGGTATGCTTTTTTGACCCCTTTGATCGTTTCTTCAATAGCTACAGGATGGTGTGCAAAATCTTCCATTATGATAGTTCTTGGACTTTGCCAAAGTATCTCTTGCCTTCTCTTTACTCCAGGGAAGGACTCCAGATAGGATAATAGAATTGATGGTTTTTTTTGGATGATTTCAGAACATAGGTTCATAGCCACTTCTATGTTTCTATAATTATGGGTTCCAATCAAACTGGTTTCCGCCTTCATTTCATTTTCTTTGCAGTAAAGGTTACCCTTTTTCTCTATAAAGGCCGAAAAAGCATTTCCTAATTCATAAGGATGTAAGGGAGAATATTTGAATTTAGAACAGATTTCTTTTAAGTTTTCTGAATTTTCCCAGTAATAGATCTTACCCCGAGAAGGTACTAAATTTATGAGTCTGCGAAACATTGTTTTTATTGCATCCAGATCAGAGAATATATCGGCATGGTCATAGTCGAGAGAGGTGATGATAAGATAGTATGGTTTGTAATGGAGAAATTTTGAAGATTTGTCAAAAAAAGCTGAGTCGTATTCATCTCCTTCAATTACAAAGTATTCACCTTCTCCTATTTCAAAACCAGGGTGACCATCTTTACGGATTCCTCCAACGAATAAGCCTGGAGAAAGACCTGCCTCTTTGAGTATATGGTGGATTAGAAATGTTGTTGTGGTCTTACCATGTGTTCCTGATACTACGATGACTTTTTTACCTTTTAGAAAAAATCTACTGATTGCTTCTGGCATACTCATATACTCTTTTTGGAGGTTCAGCAGTTCTTCTACTTCTGGATTCCCACGAGAAATTGCATTGCCAACAATTACTAGATCGGCTCCTTTTATGTTATCTGCACTATAACCGATGTGAGGGGTAAAACCCCATTCCTTCAGTTTATCTGACATGGGAGGATAAATATTCAGGTCAGAACCACTGACAGTATGTCCCTGTAATTTTAGCATATACGCAAGGTTTCCCATTGCTACTCCGCCAATTCCTATTAAATGAATGTTCATTTCTGATCCTTATTTATTTTCTAATAAATGAAATTTTTGGGAGCATAGGAGTTCCTGCTTTTCATCGAGAAATTGAATTTCATACTTTCCTGCTTGATCAAAGAAGAACTCATCAAAGTACATTTGCATTTTTAGAGCTTCTTTACGAAATTTACGAGATTGTTTCAAAACTAATGCTGGAGCCTGATTCTTATGGTAGTATATTTTTATAGTAATTTCTTCTGGTGTATTCCAACCTTTCTTAAAGAAAACGAAAAAGTCTTGTCCATATGTGAAGGTATACTGATCCTTATGTTCTAACTTTTCAATACGAGTAAGAGTTAACTTATCTAGATCCATATAGATTTCATGTTGGTAATTACTATCAGAGAAGAAGGTGTACCACAACCCCCAAAGGATGAACACAAATATTATAGGAAGAAGTAATTTTTTATAGAATGGAGTTTCATGTTCGGCTTCAATGTAGTCTTTCAGATTCATCTATATCATCGTGAAAGAAAAGTAAGTTTTCCGGCAATCTTTTTTATTCTCTATTGGCAAATAGTTTGATTACTTCTTTTACAACTTTCTTATAATCAGTTGCTAGTTTATGACGTTTATTGTACTCATACAAGGTTTGTCGCATTAGGTGTGATTCTTCAATTGCTATGGAGTGTGTTATCCTATTTTTCAATACATGGATATGTTGTTGGATTAGAGGTAAAGCTGCTTTACTAATTGTAGTTCTTGCATTATAATTATTCAATAGTGCACCTAAGATCATTAATTTAGAATTATAACGTTTTATGACACTTTGTTGGATTTTTATTAAGTCTAGAATCCCATCAATTACAAAGCGAGAGGCTTGGATGGGAATCAGAATTCCTGTAGATGCTACAAATGCATTTAGAGTTAGAAAAGACAAATTGGGAGGGCAGTCAATGATGATATAATCAAAAAAGTTTTTGTACTTATCAAGAGCATCGCGCAATAGAAAGAAACTGTTTTTTTTTCGAGATGTAATAGCAATTGCCTCTGACAAGTTCATTGTAGATGGTAAGAGTTTTAATAAGTCGTAGCGTGTTTTGAGAAAATTCTGGTTTGTGAGTTCTACTTCATCTTTAAAGACAGAATGTATACCAAAATTATCATCTTCTAAGTATTCGCTAAAGATACTCGTTGCATTTCTTTGTGGATCCAGGTCGATCAATAAAGTTTTGTGTTTTAAGAGTGCAAGTCCTGCTGCAATATGTACAGATGCAGTCGTTTTACCAACTCCTCCTTTCTGACTTGCTATTGATAAGATTTCTGGCATTTTACTTTGTATTATTTAGGTATCCTTCTATTTTCGGACTAAAGCTTTCAATGATACTGGCATAAACTTCTCTTTTAAAATCTATTACTAGGTGGATCGTCGATTTTAGTGGAACAAATTTGACTTCAGAAAACTCTCTCTCATGAATTTCTAAATTGCAATCACTTGCTTGCCCGTTCCAGTAAAATAAAAACCACTTTTGTGTTTGTCCTTGAAACTTATTGATTTTTTTTCCTTTGAGCCAGTCAGGGAAGTCATAGAAGAGCCAATTTGGATGTTCGTATACTAAGGTAGCATTTTGTATACCTACTTCTTCGTAAAGTTCGCGTATACCAGCTTGTTCTGCCGTTTCTCCTGGATCAATACCGCCTTGCGGGAACTGCCAAGATTGTTTTGTTTGGATACGGTTGCCTACCAGCACATCACCATTTGCATTGAATATAACGATACCGGCACATTTTCGATAGGGCTTTGCCATAGTTACGAGATACTAGGAAGTAAAAATTTTGTCTATAGAAAGAAAGTTTTCGGAAACTCGTCTATCTTAAATATTCTGTTGGCTTTGTACAAAATAATTACTATTCAAAAATGGATATTCTTAAACCTTTACACTGTGAAGTTAATAATAGCAAGACATGGGGAAGCTGAGAGCTTTTCTTCTAGTGGTTATGATAAGGATAGAAGCTTGACGAGTAAAGGAGAAAGTGATATTGCTAAGATTGGGCAATTCATTGCAAACTCACCTCTAACTATAAATCGGATCTTCCATAGTCCTTATTTGCGAACAAGACAAACTGCGGAAATTATTTGTAAACAGCAAGAAAACCAAGAGCTATTTGCAGAGTCATCTCCATTGCTAACTCCATCCTGTGATTATGTGAACTTTTTACCCCAACTGAGTGGTTCTTCCAATTCCGCATGTGTTTTAATTGTTGGTCATAACCCAGATGTCAGTTTCTTTGCTGCTAGGTTGATCAAGGATTCTAGTCTACAGACAGCCCTTATCTTTCAGCCTGGGACAACTATCGCTATAAATGTTGCCAAAGAGAAATTTTCACAGGGGCAGCTGATATGGTGCATTTCACCAGACTTTTTGAGTTAAAAGAGTTTACAACAAATTCAAGCAAAAAATAATGCAAGTTAATCGGGGTGTAGCGCAGCGGTAGCGCACTTGTCTGGGGGACAAGGGGTCGCTGGTTCAAATCCAGTCACTCCGACGGCCTGGTGGAATAGATTTACCGGAAAAAGGAAATAAATTTACTAAATAACTATTCTTCTATATTCTCAAAATATGAATATGGAAGTACAAACTTACAAAAATCATACTGAAAATAAAGAAATTTTCATAACCTCCATTCCTTATACAGGAAATATCTCAAAGGAAAAGAATAATAACCTTTTTCGTGCTTATGCAGAAGAAAACGGTATTAAAATCTTTACCCCAACAGTATTTATTACCTACTTTGAGTTTAAAAAGAA
>JBCCIA010000315.1:0-7366 GCA_039028475.1 Spirochaetota bacterium
AAAGGAGAAATTTTAGATAAGTTAGAGGAGTTGGAAGCTGGCGGCAGCACCAATGGTAGTGCAGGGATCGAACTCGCTTATCAGTTGGCTCAGAAAAACTTTCGCCAAGATGGAGTCAACCGCATTATTCTTGCTACAGATGGTGATTTCAATGTTGGTGTGAGTAGCCGTAGTGATTTGGTTGATCTAATAGAGGAGAAAGCCAAAACAGGGATTTTTCTGACAGTTCTCGGTTTTGGTATGGGGAACTACAAAGATGCTACCGTGGAGCAACTTGCGGATAAGGGCAATGGGAACTACGCTTATATCGATACCTTGCAAGAAGCTAAAAAAGTTTTAGTGCGCGAAATGGATGCGACTTTGTACACTATCGCCAAAGATGTCAAGATCCAAGTCGAGTTCAACCCTGCTGTCATCAAAGGCTATCGCCTGATCGGTTACGAAAATCGCGTTTTGGCTGATAAAGATTTCACCGATGATAGCAAGGACGCAGGAGAAATTGGAGCAGGGCACACCGTGACTGCACTCTATGAACTTATCCCTGTAGGAAGTAAAACAAAAGTTCCTGGTAAGATCCCTTTGAAATACCAGTCTTCTAAAGTTCCTACAAATTCAGAGGAAGCCTTAACTGTCAAACTACGTTATAAGAAGCCCAAGGGGCGTAAAAGCACACAGATAAATATTCCTGTTGCTTATGAGAGAAAGTCTTTGCGAGCCAGCTCAGAAAATTTTCGCTTTGCGACCGCCGTTGCCTCCTTTTCTATGCTGCTACGAGATTCGAAATACAAGAAAAACTTGAGTTTTGACAAGGTCTATGTGATGGCAAAAGGTGCACGGGGACAGGATCGTTATGGATACCGCAGAGAATTCTTAGAGCTTGTGGAAAAGGCAGAAGACTTGTATGACTAGGGTTGGGGTTTGTCTACAGGTGTTTCATACTTCTTTTGTAAGTCCTGCATAAACTCGCGGAAGCCCTGGCGCAATTTCTCAGACGAGGTAGAGCGTAGAACAGGGCTCTCTTTCCAAAGAAAACTGTAGAGGGCGGAGCGGTTCGTCGTTGTAAGCGTTATGCGGTTTTCTTTTTTTGTATAGGCGTGTGGGTAAATGAACTTTTCTAGCTTCCATACCATTTCTGGCAAACACTCCAGTTCAATCGTTTCTGGGCTGTGTAGGGTAAAGCTCAAGGGGTGGTAGTTTTTGTCTTCGGCTGTGACTTTTGGTCTGGTGACAAATGTGCCGCTTTGTGCCTGCACTGTTGTGATTTTGGGAATGAGAAATTTTCTCTTAGCTTTTTTATCTCTATCATAGGCGACGAGGTAAAAGTCCAGCGAATTGCGTTTTACGATTTCATAAGGTTCTAAAAAGCGCCATTCCTTGTTGTCAGGATCATTCTTGTAGTACTCTACACGAATAGGCACTTGGTTGCGAATGCATTTGATAATTTTGTAGAGGATTTCTGCTTCTGGGGATTGTTCCATATCTGGATTTTCGGCGGAGTCTGTTAATTCGGGAAAAAAATTTAACTCACTTGCAAACAATTTCTGTGTTGCTGTACGTAGGGCTGCAGAAGCATGCGAATGGTAGTATTGTAGGATAACTAAGGATAGAGTTTCCAACTCTTGTTTAGAGAACTGCAACTTGCGTTCTTTTGGATTTTCTTCTAATTTGTAGATGATGGTTTCTGCATGTCCAGAAGCATAGTAGGCTTCGAGTTGTTTGACGGCAAAACCCAATTCGGAAAGTTCTTCGATATCTCTGGTGACCTTTTTTTTATCAGAGTCTATGTTTTCGTTATTGTAAAACTCGGGCATGATGGCTCGGATCTTACTGAAGGTGAGTCCATTCTTGTATTTTATCAAATGCAGTAACAATGCGAGTTGCCTAGATTCGGTTTTGTTGATCTGCTTGGGTGCTATGGTTTCTTCGTCGTCACGTCTACTCATTGTTCTATACTATTCTGTACCTCTTGTAAATTTACCGGTTTGCCGTGGCGTCTTTTGTACATCCAATACAAATAGAAGACCAAGCCGGATAGGCTGGCAACTAAGAAGTTAAAAAAATGCGCGAGTGTGGCAAATACCAAACCTTGTTGCTCTGGCAATGCGAGAATAATAAAGCCGGAGAGTACAGACGCATGGAAAACACCGATGCCGGAGGGTGCGGAGGGGACTGCCATACTCATAGCTGCCATAAATAAAATAAATACTGCTTGCTCATAAGAAAATTGCATACCCAAAGCCATAGGCAAAATATAGTACACAATAGAATAAAAAAGCCAAATACTCATTGTTAATAAAAGCGGGATGAGTAGGTTTTTGATTTGCAGAAAGCTCTCTAACTCTTGTAAATGTTGGCTGATGTGTTTGTGGAAAAACTCTTCACGCCCAAGTTTGTTAAAGAGGAACTTAGCTATTTTGTGCAACCAGGCATTTTGGAAGCGAAGAAGATACAAACCTATAAAAACACCTAATGTTATTATACCTAATACTGTAAAGATGGTGTAGTTTCCTGTGGATTGGTTTTGCACTTGCAAATATGTAAATGCTAGGATACCAATGAGGATGACATATACAAAATCCATTACCTTCTCTAAAAACAAACGCGAGAGTAGGGAAAAGTAGGGAATTTCCGCTTCATACTTACAGTAGTACATGCGGAATAGGTCACCCCCTCTTGCTGGTAGTACCATGTTGCCACCTCCGCCAATCACTGAGCAAGATATTGCATGTTTCAGGGGCAATTGTTTCTTAAGCAGTACAAACCAACGCAAGGAAGAAAAGAAAAGTCCCATCAACTGGATAAATACAGCAGGGATAATATAATATAGATTCGCTAAAGCCCATACTTTGTTGAATACTTCTCTATCAAATTTATTTGCTAAAAGAAAAATAAAGAATAGGCTAATAAATATACCAATACCAAATTTTTTCATTTATAGTCTATCCGGGGGGCCATTTCATACCTCGGCCTGCTAAGAGGTGGAAATGGATATGGAATACACTTTGGCCGCCATCCTCGCCCATATTGTTGACGACTCGGTAACCTGTTTTATCCAAGCCCTTTTCGCGAGCGTATTCGGAAATTTTTAAGTGGATGTAGCCGATGAGTGCGGCATCTTCTTCCTGCATTGAGTCCAAGGACTGTAGGAATTTTTTGGGAATAAATAGGATATGTACAGGGGCTACGGGGTTGATGTCTTCAAAAGCTAGGATTTTATCGTCTTCGTAGACGATACTGGCAGGAATTTCTTTGCGGATGATTTTACTAAAGATTGTTTCGCTCATAACTTGCTCTACGTATAGAGGATTTTTTCAGGATAGAAATTACAAGCGGTTATTTTTTACTTTTGCTAAAACATAGAGCGGCTGCTCCTAAGGTACCTGCAACCTTTCCTCCGATCTGGAGCTCCAGTCGTTTGGCAAGGACTGGAAATATGATCTCTTGCTGCCTTTTTTTTAGGTATGGTAGGATCAAATCAGCAGAAGCGGTTAAGCCTCCTACTAGGATGATTTTTTCGGGGTTTATGCTATGACTCAAGTTGCGTACCAGTGCGGCTAAGGCTTCTAAACCTTCTGAGAAAATCTCCTGAGCGATTTCGTCGTTTTGTCTGACTAGTTGAAAAAACTTTTCTGCGGAATCGAGCTTTCTACCAGTCTCCTTTTTCATACGTCGTAGGAAGCCACTTGCGCTAAAATATGCTTCTGCGCAACCCCTTTGTCCACACGAGCACTCCTCCCCATTGAGCTGAACCGTTGTATGTCCTATTTCCATACCATTGCCCTTCCAGCCATTGTAGAGTTCACCTTCTTGCACCCAACCACAGCCTAAACCTGTTCCTAGGGTTAAAACGACTAGGTTGGGGCAATTTTTCCCGCTACCAAAGTGGTATTCTCCTAGAGCAGCACAATTGGCATCGTTGTTGAAGGAAACTGGTACAGAGAACTGTTGTGTTAGGAACGAAACTAGGGGAGTATGTTTCAGGTTGGCCAAGTTTCCTGATGCGACGATTTCTCCCTTATCTATATCGATTGGCCCAGGGGTACCAATTCCTATCGCTTGGTAGTTGTTTTTTGTCTTGGTCAGTGGTTCTACTAGCTGCGCTAGGGCTTCACAAAATGCCTGGTTGTCCCAGCTTGGCTCTGTTGCTAATTTATTTTCTGCTAAAATTGTTCCTTTTTTGGTGACTAAACTCGCGCGCAGGCTGCCACCACCTACATCTATGCCAATATATTCTGCTTGTTGCATAAAAACCATTCTAGAGAATTTACAAATTTTCTCCACCGTTCTAGTGAAAAATCTACAAAAATTTGCGATTAGGTAAAGCAAAAGTGTTCCGATAAATAATGGTAGACTAGTACACCTTCCTAAAGATACTTTTAGGGAAGGTTTTGGCAGTTTGTAAACTATGTTAACGTTACTTATCATTATGATTGTCCTGTTTATAGGTGGCTTTGGCTATATGATGTACAATTATAAAGCAAATGCCGCCGAAAGAGCTTTGGCTCTCGCTGCAATGGGCAATTTTCTCGATGCTAAGGGGATCGCAAGGGATCTTATTGAGAGTGACCCACAAAACCCCCGTTATCTTTTCTTGATGTCTAAAATATATGCTATAGAGAAAGATGTTGCCAATGAAAGTTTATTCTTGGAAAAGCTGAAAAAGCTCGGTAAATACGATGAAGAGGATTTTCCTGCCGTTTTTGTAAACAATCGTATCGGTGATATCCACTTCCAACAAAACCAATTTCGTGAGGCTTTTTTTTACTATCTAGACACTTTAGAGGCAGATCCGAATAATTTAGATTCTTTGCTTAAGCTGTCCTTTATGGCAGTGGGGCAGAAGGAGTTTAAAATTGCGGAATTGTTTATGAAGCGGATTGCGGAAGAAAAGGTAGAAGACCCCAATTTCTTTATTGCTCGTGGTGTTGTCGCTGCGATGCTCAACCGTGCCGAAGAGATCACCTATTTTGAGAAGGCTTACCAGCTGGACAAAACCTCACCTACAGCAAATCTCCTACTTGCACTTTCACACTTTCGCCTAAAAAATTATAAAGAAGCCCTGGATCACGCCAACCCAGTAGCAGAGAATACGGAAGATGAATTGTTGCGTTACTTCGTTTTCCAATTTATTATGGTACAGAATAGTTTGTTGGAAGACTACCAAGCTGCTATGGTGCACGCCCGCTTGGGTATCGAAATCGCCAAGCAAAACGGTTGGCAGTTTGAGTTGGCGGAATCAGAATTACACTATGCTATGTTTGCGATCAAATTGGATAAGATCGAAGAGGCAAGTGAGTACTTGATTGAGGCAGAAAGTATTAGTATCCACGATGAGGATATTATTTCTTTGGCTAATTTTAAAGCAAAGTTAGAAGAGATGCAGGGCAAGGCACCCAATTACCAAGACGAAGAGTACAATCTAGAAGAATCGATTGCGGAACTAGCAGAAAAGCTCATTCCTGTAGAAAGAATTTATGAGTTCTCGCGCCTACGTTCCAATGATCACATCAATATCCGCGGTATGGTCAATGAGGAAGGCAAGAAGATTATCTCCAGTCTGAGCAATTTAGCCCCTGATGTGGTTTCTCGTTTTACTTCTCTGACGGGTATAAACTTTAAAAATGCCTGCAATCGCCTTATGAGTGAGTTGCATTTCAAACACCTACGGGAGTTAGCCTGTGTTGAGTCAGATGGGGCAAACTTTTTGGCGAGCCATAAAGACAACGAAGAACACATGGCAATTTTTCGCATTCGCAAATGGAAAGATGCAAAAATTTCTGATGTTTTTTTGAATGAGGCAGTCGAAAGTATGAGCCAGGAAGAAGGGGTACGCAATTGCTATATTATTGGTTTTGCAGAACTGACTTCGGGAGCTAGAAAAATACAGAAGAACCATAAAAATGAACTCATTATTATCACCGATAAAGAATTGGAGAGGCTTTTGGAAAAAGTGTTTGCCCCTAGTTCTAGTTAGCTTTTCTACCTGCGCCAGTACTGATTCCTTAGGTACAGGGCGAATTTCTACCTTTGCCAAAAACACATACTCCTCTGATAAACAAAAACACCAACAATCGCAGAAAGAAATACAAGCACTGCTGCAAGCTGTGATCGATGCTATCCTACAAGAAAACTGGAAGACCCTACCACAAATGGTTCACCCGGAGCGTGGTTTGTTTGTCGATCTCAAAGCCCATTGGTCGTATGAAAAGGTAAGTAAGGAGGTTTCTCGTAAAGATTCCTACCTTGCGGTATATTTTTTCGATAAGAAACGTTTGCAAGCACAAAAAAGAACTAAAGATGTCGAGACTGTGAAAGAAATTTTACTGCGTTCTGGGGGGCTTGATATGGATTTCTTTTTTATCGATTCAAAAAACTGTGAAGTGAAGTTGAGCTTTCATAAGAACCAAAGCTACTCTACTGACCTCAATAGCCCTTATTTCATCAAAATGGATGGAAAGTGGTATATATACCGTTTGCTTTAATGGCAAAGTTTTATCATTTCTCCTCCAGTTTGCTCCCTGGTTGTTAGGGAGCATTGAGGAGAATGATTGTAAAGTTAGTCTATTCTTCGGAGACGATTTGAAAAGTTACCCTTCTATTTTTAGGGCTGCGTGAATCGACACCAGAAAGAAGTTCTTGCGAACCAACACCTTTTACGATGATACGTTCTTCAGGGAAACCATCACGTACTAGAACTTGTTTCATAGACTCGGCTCTTTCTTTGGAATAGTATACATTTCCTTTTTTACCAAGGTCTGGTTGTGGTTCATCTGGACCAGAAGCATCGGCATGGCCAGTGATTTCCAATTTGTAACCGTCCTGTAGTTTGTCCATAACGGATTGGATTACCAACTTTTTCGCACCCATCCACTTGGTATAATGAGAACGACTAGGAACATTGATACTTTTGTAAGCAAAACCGTTTACCTTATCCCCATCAGGGTAACGCCAATCTTTCATTTCTTCGTTCACTTTGCTAACAAATGCAGTTTCGGCTTCTGAACCTCTAGGAAATTTACCACTTTCACTTTCTTTTTCACTACCATCAGGAGTTTCCTTTTCACTACCATCAGGAGTTTCCTTTTCACTGCCGTCAGGAGTTTCTTTTTCACTGCCGTCTACAGGCTCAGTAGTTCGTTCTGTAGTTTCGGTATCAGTATCGGTTGTTTCTTCTGTGGCTGTATCTGTGTCTGTTGGGGTTTCATCAGTTTGAGTGGTTTTACAGTACCCTAAAGATAATACTAGAAAAAGTAGTACTGCCAGTATACTCAATTTATGATTTGTTTTTTCCATAAGTCCATGTCCTCATATATTTTTTATTTTACTTTATGCCATACTCTAAATAATTAAGAAAAAGATAAATGTT
>JBCCIA010000316.1:0-7347 GCA_039028475.1 Spirochaetota bacterium
GTCGTGGACCCAGCACTTGCCGAGGCCGAGCAAGCCCGAAATCAAATGTGGCAAACCTTTGCTGATTTTTTCCAGCAGTTCGACTATCTGCTGACCCCCTGTATGGCCATCCCCCCCTTCCCAGTTGAACAGAATTACCCCGAAACTATCGGCGGTAAACCGATGAACAGCTATATCGATTGGGCAGCCCCAACGTTTCTGCTAAGTTTAACCGGCTTTTAAGAGAGCAGTTTGTAAAAGTTCTCATATCAGTGATCAGAAATCATACACTAGACAAAGAACTTTTAGAACTTTTAATATCCTCAACTCTTAGTTTTGAAGACGCTTTTGACTCTTACTTTGATTCAAAATTTGATTTAGATTTGATCATTCGTAGAGTTGTGGAGACTTACATCGAAGCGAGCTCCATTGACAATTCTTATGGAGTGGAAGAATATCTTATTGGATATATCAGAAAGTTATTAACATACCATAAAATCTCTTTCTACAAAATAACAGAAGATTTCAGAGACGAATACTACTATGAAATGTTTGGCAAGCACAGAGACGAGGCATCTTATTACGCCTCAGACACAGATAAAGAGTTTCTTTCTCTTTTAGGCTTTTTCAATCTCAAAACAGGCTGCTCCTTTGTACAATTGAAAAACCGTTACAAAGAAATGTTAAAGAAGTTTCATCCAGATATAAACAAAGATGGACTGGAGAAAACAAAACAAATCATCGCTAACTACAAAAAGTTGCAATCGTATTTCCAGTAAAGTATGCAAATGAATCAACTTCTTTTTCATTTATGTCTCTTAATTATTACTTTCTTTTCTGTAACTTACCGCGAAAACTTCTTTATGATTTTCAAGATGTCTGATACTCTTCTATACCAAATTTTATTGAAAGAAATTCCGTTCTCAGCATCACTTATACTTATACTATTCTGTCATGAGATGGGGCATTATATTCCAAGTCGTTTCTACGGCTTTCGAGCCACCCTACCGTATTTCATACCAATGCCCCTAGGCCCGGTAGGAACAATGGGAGCTGTAATCAAAATTAAAGACCCAATTTCAGATAAATTGAAGTTATTTGATATTGGCGTAGGGGGACCTGTTGTCAGCCTATTCCTATCGATGATCTGTTGGATTATGGGAATCTACCAATCTGAGCTGATAGAAATCGAAAAATTCGCAAAGTCTGGCCAGTACATGCTCTACTTTGGAGATAGTTTGTTCACCTATTGGACAGCGCAATGGATACACGGACCTTTCGATCCAAGTACCTCAGATATACTCATACACCCTCTGGCAAAAGCTGGATGGGTTGGCTTATTGATTACGGCAATCAATATGCTGCCTTTTGGCCAATTGGATGGTGGGCATGTAATATATTCCTTATTTGGTGAAAATTACCGCAAATGGATCTACTACTTGTTTTTGGGATTTTTAGTCCTCAGCTTAGTTGATTTTACCTGGCTGCTTTGGGGCTTTATGATCCGTTATATAATAAAAATAGAACACCCCTACGTACCTGACTATTCCAAACCACTCAACCCAAAGAGGAAGTATTTAGGTTATTTTATGCTTTTTTCTCTAGTGATTACCTTTGTACCAAATCCAATATCTATTCGTTCTACGGAATACCAGCAAACAACCTTGCTGGCTGATATTTTCCATTGGATTGGATCTATATTTTGAAGCCAAAAAAGCCTTATTCTAAATAATTTATTCCATTTAAAAGTTTAATCTGTTGTTAAAATATGAGTACAAGATGAACTTACAGTAGATGTTGTCTCAGAAAAGGTAACATTGCAGAAGAACTTCTGCAATGGAATATTAGCTATAAAATTCTTTGTTGTTATTCTTCAGGAGTTGTCGCTAAAAACTCCACAATACCATCTAAAACCCTTTCCCGGTCTTTCGGCAATTCATTCATCAATTCATGGTACAAGCCTGGATAACTTTTAAAAGTTTTGTTATCACCAGTCATTTTTGCAAACAACTCTCGACTACCTCTGATATCAGCAATACCATCTGCCTCACCATGAAACAAATAAACGGGAATTTTGATGTTGTGAACCTTATGGTAAATAGCTCTAGAAAGGTAAAACAAATTATTAGCCATTTGGAAAGAAATTTTTCCATGTGTCAGTTTGTCATTTTGGTAGGCTTTGATTACGGAAGTATCACGTGTGAGAAATTTTAGATCTAAATTCGCATCAACTGTGAAATCAGGAAAGAAGATTGCTAAGTATTGTGAAGCCACCTTCTTCACTTCTTTCTCCAGATCCATTTTTACTTTCAAACCAGGAGAACTCACTATAAGAGCGTGCATATAATCCTGATTGTTTAGCTCTAATGTATATTGCAGAGCAATCACTCCACCTAAAGAATGTCCCAAGAGAATGATCTTCTCTTTTTTTTCTTTTTCACGAGCGATATGAATTAAATCGGCGAGATCGTCTATATAGTATTGGAATTGCTCCACATGACCACGTTTTCCTTCTGAATTACCGTGCCCTCTCGCATCTAAAGCATAAATACTCACACTTTCACCACTAAATCTCTGCACAATATTACCATAGCGACCACTATGTTCTCCAAAACCATGTTGGATCACTAAAAGTTTTTTTGCATCTGGTTTGGTCCAAGACTGGTAATAAATATGAGTGCCATCACGGGTAGCGCGAAAGCTATTTTCTTTGTGAGTAAAAGTCTCAGTAGTAGTCATGTATTTTCCCTATTTCTTAAAATCCTAAATAAAGAAGGAGACGTTTCACAAAAAGGTCAAGCAATAAAATGTACACAGTTTGTGTTTTTTAATTTATTTGTCTTGCATTTTACAGGCTTCCGGAATACAATATAAGGTACCAGCGTATTTCAAAGATTCTCACAGCCTGTCTGAAAAGAAGTATATTCTTTGACCAAAGGCAAGTTACCAGAGCCTGTAGCTTTATTTTCAGACAGGTTCTCATAATTTTTCTCTATAAGATGGAAAAACGCTTGAAAGTACACTAAATTAAAAAAGATTGGAGTTTTTATTCCGGAGAATGGATGCATAGAAGATCAAATAGAAATAATAACCAGCAAAATAAGTTCAATGCCCCAAAAATCAATGAACAACTAGCCAATACAGCCAAAGTCCGATTGGTGACTGATGGTGGAGCAGAGATTGTCACCTACCAAGTTGCCATAGAACAAGCAAGAAAGCAAAATCTAGATTTGGTGGAAGTTTCTTCTGGCCAAGAGATTCCTGTCTGTAAAATCATCGATTATGGGAAGTATAGATTTGAGCAACTCAAGAAAACCAAAGAAGCCCGGAAAAAACAACACGTGATTACGGTAAAAGAGATAAAACTTCGTCCACGAATCGATGATCATGACTTTGAAATTAAAAAGAAACGCGGAATCGAATTTTTACAAAAAGGTGACAAATTGAAAATTACTCTTCGGTTCAAAGGAAGAGAAATGGCTCATACTGATATAGGTATGAAGGTAGTCAATCGCTTGGTAGAAGATATAAAAGAATACGGAACTCCGGAAAAAGCCCCCAACCAAGAAGGCCGGGCAATTGTAGTAATAATCAATCCCAAATAATAAAGGAACAGGAAAATGGCAAAGCTCAAAACAAACCGTGCTGCAGCAAAAAGATTCAAGTTTACCAAGTCAGGTAAGGTGAAACGCTCTAGTGCATTTGCTAGACATATTCTTACTAAAAAAACTCCTAAACAAAAAAGGGGTTTGCGTGGTACAAGTATTCTTGCAGAACAAGATGAAAAAGAAATCAAAAAACTATTACCTTATGGAGGCAAATAATGCGCGCGACCAATGGTACTATTCATAAAAATAGAAGAAAAAAGGTATTAAAGGCTGCAAAAGGTTTCCGTGGAGGAAGATCGAAGCTCTATAGAACTGCAAAAAGCGCAGTAATGAAGGCTGGCCAATGGGCATATCGTGACAGAAGAACAAAAAAACGCGAGTTTAGAGCCCTATGGATTACAAGAATCAATGCAGCAGCAAGGGAAAATGGGATTTCCTACTCCAAACTAATAGCAGGTCTGAAAAAGTTAAATATTAATTTGGATAGAAAAGCCCTGGCAACCCTTGCATATGAAGATAAGGAAGTTTTTGCTGCAATTGTAGAAAAAGCCAAGCAAGCAGCTTAACTCTAACGTCTTTACAGACGATGAGGATAGTTAGGAGCATTGAATGATTGAGCTGGAAACCATTGAAGAACTAGAATCCAAGATTGTTAAAGCACTAGAATTAATTTCTGATCTTAGAGTTGAAAATAGCAGATTGGAGTCTGAAAATGAAACCCTTCGTTCCGATCAGGAACATATGAAACTATCTGTAGAAGAAAAAGAAGGTGAATTAGTTAAAGTTAAGACACAACTCAACGAAACCACCAGTCAATTAGAAGATCTTAAAATCCGCGAAGAAAAATTGGACAAAAAGATCAAAAGTATGTTAGAGAGATTGGAACAACTAGCCGCTTATAAAAATCTTGCTAAAAGCTCTGAAAAGGTGGTTACTCATGAATCTGAGTCTCATGCAAGTACTGCTAGTACAAGCAAGGTAGAAGAATCAACCACAGAGACTACAGAATCCAAAAAGCAAGTAACTTCTTCAGCAACTGCTGTTGCTGCTGGCGCAGTAGCAACTTCGCAATCTTTTGACAAGATACTAGACGAAAAAGCAGAAACCAAAAATGACACCGCTGTTAAAGAAACTCAATCTTCAGGGCCTGGCGACAATAATGAAATAGAAGAAATAGAAGAAGACGAAATCATTCTTATTGATGATGACGAAGAAGAAATTCCCGAAGAAACCGCAAGTACTACCTTAGAACAAGAAAACTCAAAAGAAACTGCTTCGATTGCTGAAACCGCAGCCAACAAGGCCAAAAGGGACTCTGAAGACAGCGAAGAAGAAGGCATCGAAATCTTAGATGATAAATCTGATGAAGATTTGATAGACTTAGCAGAAGATTTAGATTCTGATATTATAATCGATGAAAATGACGATGATGCAATCGATGTTTTTGGAGCCGAAGACGACGATGACTTTCTAATCATTGAAGAAGAAACTAAATAGAGTATTTCATAAACCAAAATGGAAACTTCCACTACGGTTAATCCACAGATAAATAAAGTTACCCTTAAGATCTTCGAGTCTGATTATACCATATCTGGGGAGATGGAGGATGAGTACATTCGCAAACTAGCAAACTGCATTGATGAGAAAATGAGAGAGTTCTCTCGTATCCTGCCAAGAGCATCAGAAAGGCACTTAGCTGTTTTAGCGGCACTCAATATTGCTGACGAGCTTTTCCAAACCAAAGAAGAGATCCAAGAACAATACGAAGGTATGCCACCCATCTACCTAGAAAAAACAAAAAAATTAATCAATTTACTAGAAGAAGGCTTAGTCGGCTAAAAGGTTGATAGGAATAAATGAAAAAATGGAATCAAGTTCATGTCTGAATTGGAAGAGAGATCAGGTTCTTGGGAAAGGATCGCCGCATTCGCTTTTGGAGTGGTATTTCTTCTACTCCTCTTAGGGGTTGTATTATTTTTTAAACACCCAACAGAATTCCAAAAAAATATTATTACAATTGTCCTAGCATTAGCCGGAGCGGGAGTCGCTGCAATGCTACCTGGTTCCTTACGCATTACCGCCAATAACTATGTCAAAGCCGGTGGTGCTATCGCTGTTTTTATTATCATATATTTCTTTGTACCAGCTCAATTTGTCGAAAATGAAAAAAAAACAGAGAACCCTGTTCCTAGTTCCACTCAAACGGAACCCCAACAGAACGCAGAAAAACAACAAGACAAAATTGTCCAAGTCTACAACACTCTTGTCACTCGCTTTTATAAAATTACTTCACAGTACAATGAGCTAGACACTAGACCAAATCTAATCCCCGAAACCAGAAACTCTGCTCTATCCTTGGTAGAGGAAGTCAATACAATCAACGATAGATATCTAACAGTTGGTCTGAGAATTGAGAGACATTATATTCTTGCAAATCTGAAATTTATCTCATCCGATACAACAGAAGAAAACAAACAAAAAATTATCTTAGCGAATGAATGCATCGAAGAAGCTAAAATTGCTTTAGCTTTGATTGAACAAGTCAAACGTAGGGCTGCAAATGCAGACTCAGAAAGTCGAACTATTTTTAGCTGGATCATCAAGGAAAATTTAAAAGAACGCGTCACATACTTCTATGCTCTTTCCTTAGCGATAAAAGCGTTGTCAGGAGAGCAAATCAGCAAAAATGAAATTGAAACCCAAATGAACTCTATTCCAGCTATCAATCGAACGAAATATAGTCTTGATTCAAATCCCCTCCTAGTCAGTGCACTGGAGAAATTAACTCCCAGTACAACGGAAATAGATCCTGCAAACAAAAATCCAAATGACACACCTGATGAAGAGAAAAAATGATATGCAACAAATACTTCTTAGCAATCCTATTCCTTGTACCAATAACACTTACCAATCTAACTGCCAAAAAGAGAATCCTTAGCAAAAAAGAAACGATCAAGGGCTACTCCTTCCCGAAAGACACTGAATTGCATTTTAATGGTAGAGGCAACTTATGGAGTGCTAGAATCATTCATGCTACCCAGTTCAAAACTTTGAAATTGTTTGGTGGAGAATTTTTACGCTTTTATCCCAATGGCAATTTAATGTCAATAGATACATACCACGGGAAATCTGCTCTGACGATCAATGGCATTCCTATGGCTCCACAGAAAAAAATCTACTTTCATACAAATAGCAATCTTAAGGAAATAACTCTTGCCAAGAAGTACAAAATAAACCAAATACTCTTTCATCCTGGAGATACACTGGCATTTTTTCCAAATGGCCATCTAAAAACAGCCCGAATCCAAACTCCCACTTCTATACAGGGGATCGATATACATAAGTATTCTAAAGATAATTTTCCTGAAAACAAGATAGACTTTTTCCAGGGTGGCTCCTTAAAGGCCTTTGACGCTTTTACTGCCTATACTATCCAAGGCTATCCTGCTGCAGGAGAACAGAGAATTCTTTTCTATCCTAACGGCAAAGTATATCGGATGAAACTTTCTGAAGACATCGAATATAAAGGCAAAGAACTTTATGGAAAAGTAGAAACTTTTTTTCGGGAAAATGGAGTTCCTGATTGGCAAGTATTTCCCGATGACAGGCAAGAGTTGATCTGGGAAGAAGAGAATGAAGCAAGAGTTGTAACCAGAGAAGGCGATAGAGCAAACCGCACACAGTTTCGTTTCCACCACTCTCTGCCATTGGTATTGGATTGGCAAAGCTATCGTTTGAATATTGTTTGGGATAAAGAAAA
>JBCCIA010000317.1:0-7338 GCA_039028475.1 Spirochaetota bacterium
ACCCTGGAATTGTACAAATAGAACCGCATTTGGTTCTTTCAATACAGAAACTGCTTCTTGTTGGTAGTTTATTTTGACAAAGATATAGGAAGGAAAGATGGGTGTTGCTATTTCCTTGAACCTGTCTGACCATTTTTTCTTTTGTATTAGTACAGGAAGGTAATTTTCAATTTTTAGCATATTTAACCTATCTCTTAATTTTTTTTCGGCTCTTGGCTTTGTATACAATGCATACCATCGCTTCTCTTTCTGTTCTTCCATAGTCTGGAATATTTCTAACGCTATCTTAGGGAAGTCAATCACGAAACCCTGAGCATTACCAACAAAGCTAAAAAAGGAAATTGTATTTTTATTACCTTTTTTTTTCATGTTCTCTATGTGTGGAATAGTTGGTTATATTGGAGATAAAGATGTGACAACCCTCCTTTTGGAAGGTTTGAAAAGGCTTGAGTATAGAGGTTATGATTCTGCAGGAGTTGCAGTATTGAAGAACAATTCTCTACTTATCTCTAAAGAAGAAGGCAAAATTGCCAGGTTGGAAAAAAATATTCCAGAAACCATGCAAAAAGCGAGAATGGGTATTGCTCATACTAGATGGGCTACACATGGGGAACCTTCGCAAAAGAATGCCCACCCCCATTTAGACACCTCCAGAAAAATTGCTGTTGTACACAATGGCATCATTGAGAACTTTAGTCACTTAAAGAAAAAACTCCAAGGAGAAGGTTTCACTTTCTCTAGTGATACAGACAGCGAGGTTTTACCCAACTTAATCTCCAAATACTATGATGGCAATTTAGAAAAAGCCGTGCAAAAAGCTCTTTTAGATATAGAGGGTACCTATGGCATCCTCGTTATATGCGAAGACGAACCTGATACCATTGTCACTGCAAGAAATGGTTCTCCTGTTGTTTTAGGCATTGGAGAAACCGATATGTTTATCGCGAGTGACACTTCTGCAATTGTAGCTTACACCAGAAATGTAATTTATTTAGAAGACCATGAAATGGCTGTCGTCAAAGCAGATCATTATAAAACTATGCACATCTCAGCAAGAGAAACGACCAAAGAAATTCATGAAATTGATTGGGATATTGGCAAAATTGAAAAAAATGGCTACGAGCACTTCATGCTGAAAGAGATTTTCGAGCAACCTGAGACTATAGAGAATGCCTTTAGGGGAAGAATTCTCTTAGAAGAAGGAATTTCTAAGTTAGGGGGCTTTCAGCTTTCCGTTGAAGGTTTACATAATATCAAACGCATTCTTATCATTGCTTGTGGTACCAGTTATTACTCAGGTTTAGTGGGAGAGTACATTGTAGAAGACATTGCTGGAATCCCTGTTGAAGTGGAATACGCTTCAGAATTTCGCTATAGAAATCCTATTATTGAAGATAGTACGATGGTACTTGTTATTAGCCAATCTGGTGAAACAGCTGATACCTTAGCTGCCCTAAGAGAAGCTCGCCGCAAAGGTGCGAAAGTATATGGTATTACCAATGTGGTAGGTTCTACAATTGCTCGCGAAACCGATGGAGGGATTTATATTCATGCTGGTCCTGAAATAGGAGTAGCCTCTACAAAAGCCTTTACCTCCCAAGTTGTTGCTTTGATTTTAATTACTTTAGCCATTGGTAGAAGACATCACCTTTCTCAAGAAAAAGCCCAAGAAATTATCAAAGAACTAAAAGGTCTCCCGCAAAAAATACAATCCGTTTTAAACCAATCGGATAAGATCCAAAAGTTAGCTGAGAAATTTTACGACTACAATCATGCCTTATATCTTGGGCGCGGTTATAACTACCCTGTTGCCTTAGAAGGTGCCCTTAAGCTCAAAGAAATCTCTTATATCCATGCAGAAGGTTATCCGGCAGCAGAGATGAAACACGGACCAATTGCTCTGATTGATGAAAATATGCCAGTCATTGTAATTGCAACCGCATCTAATATACTAGAAAAAGTGATTAGTAATATCCAGGAAGTCAAAGCTCGCAAAGGCCAAGTAATTGCTATTGCAACAGAAGGAAATGAAAGTCTCGCTGAGTATTGTGATGAGGTTATCTATGTACCTAAAGTTTTAGAGGTAGTTTCGCCTATTGTGAATGTAATTCCTTTACAACTTTTTGCGTACTACATCGCTGTTCTGCGTGGCTGCTCCGTTGATCAACCTCGCAATTTAGCCAAGAGCGTAACTGTAGAATAGTCTTTTATAGCTTCAACCTTTCAGATTGCATAGAACGGAACTTTCTCTCAGGATCATACTTCTGGCGGATCTTGGTAAATGTTTGCCATTGCGGGTATGACTTTTTAAAAGTCTCCTCTTTCAGTCGTACATCTTTTGTAAGATATACACGACCTCCATACTGCAAAACAATGCGATCTAGCTCATCCAATAGAGGTAACAACGATCTCTCCATTTTGAAATCTAACGCTAACGTATAACCCTGCATCGGAAATGATAAATAATTAGCATTTCCCTTACCAAATGCTTTTAATACTGCAAGAAAAGATCCTTTTTTACTCCGGGCAATTCTCTGTAAAATTTCTTGCATACTCTCTTTACCGGCTTCTTTAGGAACTACAAATTGGTATTGTGTAAAGCCCCTTCTGCCATACATGCGATTCCAATTGTGGATTCCATCTAACGGATAAAAAAATGGTTCATAATGCACATGGTGTTTTGACTTTTTCTTCTGGATACGGTGGTAGTAGAGAAAATTAAATGCAGAAATTGATAGCCCATTTAATAAGAAAGAGGGCATTTCAAACGGTACTGCTAACCTTCTCCTGGTCGGATTGATCAAACCACCTTTCTCCGAATGTTCTCCCACCATCAATAAGGAACGTCCAAGTTTTTTGCCAGTTGCTAAGCAATCAATCCATGCAACGGAATATGTTGTATCCTCATAATCCTCAAATAACTGCAACACTTCTAGCAAATTTTGTGCTTTAATGATAGTTTCCTCTATATACGCAGATTGGATAGGTTTCATACGGAAAGCAACGTCCAGTATAACTCCTGTGAGTCCCATCCCTCCACAGGTGGCTCGGAACAGTTCTTGGTTTTCTGTATGAGAACACTTCGCTATACTTCCATCGGCCAGCAAAATATGGAAAAATACTATATGATCAGAAAAGCTACCCTCTTTATGGTGATTTTTACCATGTACATCACTAGCGACTGCTCCTCCGACAGTGACAAATTTTGTTCCAGGTGTTACAGGTAAAAACCAACCTCTACCAACAGAATAGTCTAAAATTTGCTCTAGAGTAGCTCCAGCTTCGCAATGGATTTCTCCAGTTTGGCTATTAAAATCCTTAATTTGATTGATAGCAAATAGGTTGAGGTTCTGTTTGGCAAGTGAACTATCACCGTAACTTCTTCCCAACCCACGCGCAATGCCTTGGAAGCCATTACCAAAGAAATGTTGTATGCCTTGTGGAGTTGCAGGAGCAATTGTCTCTGATTCAATTATAGGATATTTTCCCCAGCCATTGATTTTCATCCAGTATTCCCCTTTTCAGAAGTCTGTATCATTTTAGACAGATGTATTAGTCTTTTAGAGGTAGGTTTGCTAGGTTTCTTCTAGCATTTCTAAAAATTTTCTTCTATCCGTTGTTTGTTCGGGGTAAATCAACAGGTAGATTTGGATGGAGATGTTAAAATCTTTATGAGGGTTTTTGATAGCGAGAGTTCCTGACTTTACACGATTGATAAACAGCTCTGCATTTTTCTTTCCCACTTCGGATAGTATAATGGCGTATTTTCCTTGCCCTACCTTAGATATATAATCTTCCTCTCCTATATTTTGGGCAATGATCTTCCACAGTTCATTGTTATAAGAGCGAAAAAAGTCCTGTCCTAAGAGATTGATGATGCGATTGATACTTTGGATCTTGATAATCAACATAGAAAATTGCGAGTTATTTTTACTAGCTTTATCTATCTCTGAA
This sequence comes from Spirochaetota bacterium, assembly GCA_039028475.1. Taxonomy (GTDB): domain Bacteria; phylum Spirochaetota; class Leptospiria; order Leptospirales; family Leptospiraceae; genus JBCCIA01. The sequence continues at coordinate 3,955 of JBCCIA010000317.1, forward strand.
TCTAGTATATCTTCTATTAGATGAAAAGGATTCTTTTCTAACTTACTTTTTTCTAACTCTAACAACAACTTTGCCAAAATCGTTGCACTGAATTTACAAACCTTCAGGAAGTTGGTAAGTGTAGTTTCTGAGAACTCCTGTGCCATCCTGTGAATGAACAGTATACCCTGTAAATTATCCCTTACCCATAGAGGTAGCATAATTAGCTCACTCATCTTTTCTTTTTCTTCTTGCGGTAGCAGGGTAGATAGATCATGTGATTGCAAATAATCCTCAACGGGATACAATTCAAACTCTCCTTCCTGAAACCTAGCGATCAAATCAGAGCTTTGTTTTCTTAGAGTAAAAGATGCTATTGTTTCTGATGCAAATACATTAGAACCTAAAACTCGGTACTCACTTTTTTGTTCTGGTTCCTGGTAGAGTATTGTGTATCTATCTATTCCTATGACTGTGTCGAGATATTCTCCTAAACTGGTGTAGTATTCTCGCAAATCTTTTGCCAATGCAATTTTTTCCGTCACTACAAAAGAATCAAGACTAGTGCGTGCAATACTAGTTAAACTCTGCAAAGTTTTATTTTTATCCTCATATTGTATAATATTTCGGAAATAATCGCCAGCAAAATCTGTATAGGTTGTAATGAATTTCAAATCTTGTGCTGAATAGGATTCGTCAGAGATCATTTTTCCTGCAAAAATGATCGTAAATAGATTTACATCCAAAAATACAGGGATGATAATTGCTGCGTTGCTCAGAACAAGTATGCTCTTTTCATACTCATCTAAAGATTCCGTAAAAGCATCATCTACGAGTACAATCTTTTTTTGTACAGATAGCATCTTATATATCTTTGAATTTGGGTCTAGGATGAGGTCTTCTTCTACCTCAATACCATCGTAATTGACAATTTTCAAAGGTTGATCTAAAATATTTAAGTTAGTGAATAGTAGTATAGATTCGACACCGTATTGAGCTAAGATAGCATACATTAAGTTCTCAAAAAACTCCTGAAATGATGTGGATTTTATAATCTCACGCGACATATCAATGAGAGCCAAATATTCATCATTAGAAACTTCTATGTCATCAGGTGTATTGGACACATCTTCTGTATCTAATGTGTCTTCCTCAGCAATGGAAATAGGTGTATCGTGTAAGGCTTCTTCTTCCCAGTCAGATAAGAGGTCTTCTGCGGAAGAATCTTTTGTGTCTTTATCAGTAGCAGTTTGGCTATCTGCTTGCGTTAATTCAGAATGGAGAGAACGAGATAACTCCTGTAACTTCGCAAGAAAGCTACCTATTTTTCGAGTTTTGAGTGCATCTTCTTCTGTATAAGGAGCATCGCTAAGTTCAAGAACTCTTTTTCTTAAACCCATCCCTTACAGCCCCAGTTGATCTAATAACTTCTGATAACGTTCAAATAACTTTGACTTTCCGAACTGGACAATCAACTCTTCTGGTAAGTTAGCAAGCAATTCATCAATCTCTTGGAACAACTCTTTTGCTTCGTCAGTAGTCATTGGTAGACTCACTTGTTGCCCAACCTCCAGAGTCTCCTCTTCTGGCGCAGGGGTGTCTGCCTGTGCAGTCAGAACAGACTCTTCAGAAATATTTTCACTTTCTTGTGTTAGCTCCTCCGTAGGCACATCCAAAGTCTCTTCTTGCTCGCGTAGGGCTTGCTGTTCCGACTCATAGGAGGGTTCTTCTGTAACAGAAGATTCTTCTGTATCTGGCAACTCTAACGAATCTTGGCTAAAGTCAGTATTGACTATTTGCTCAAGCTCATCGCCAGATAGGGCTACAGGTTCATCATCTTCTGCATCCAGGTCTATCTCACCCTTTGCTAACCTTTCTGCTTCATAAGAAAGTTCTTCTTCAGGAGAAGTCTGCTCGATATTTTCTTGTTCCGTGCTTTCTTCTTGTGAATCCTCTTCCTCAAAGTCAGTACTGACGATTTGGTCCAACTCATCGCCTGATAGCGCGATAGGCTCTTCATCATCCGCTGATATTTCTCCAACACTATCAGTTTCAGATTCCATTGAATCATCAGAAACAATCATTGTTTCTTCACTATCGACAGAGACAGGCTCACCAACGACATCTTCATCGTCGAAATCGGTGCCGACTAAGTTATCGAGTTCATCGCCAGACAACGCGATGGGTTCATCGTCCTCTTCACTCTCAGAATCAAACGCGCTCGTGCTTTCTTCGCTATCGACAGCGGCTGATTCACCAACTACATCTTCATCGTCGAAATCGGTACCGACTAAGTTATCAAGTTCATCGCCAGACAACGCGATAGGTTCATCTTCCTCTTCACTCTCAGAATCAAACGCGCTCGTGCTTTCTTCGCTATCGACAGCGGCTGGTTCACCGGATACTACTTCATCGTCGAAATCCGTGCCGACTAAATTATCGAGTTCATCGCCAGACAATGCGATAGGTTCGTCGTCCTCTTCACTGTCAGAATCAAACACGCTCGTGCTTTCTTCGCTAGCAACTGAGGCTGGTTCACCGGATGCGACTTCATCGTCGAAATCCGTGCCGACTAAGTTATCAAGTTCATCACCAGACAACGCGATAGGTTCGTCGTCCTCTTCACTATCGGTATCAAACACGCTGGTGCTTTCTTCGCTAGCAACTGAGGCTGGTTCGCCGGATACGACCTCATCGTCGAAATCGGTACCGACTAAATTATCAAGTTCATCGCCAGACAACGCAATAGGTTCGTCGTCCTCTTCACTCTCAGAATCAAACACGCTCGTGCTTTCTTCGCTAGCAACTGAGGCTGGTTCACCGGATACTACTTCATCGTCGAAATCCGTGCCGACTAAGTTATCAAGTTCATCGCCAGACAACGCAATAGGTTCGTCGTCCTCTTCACTATCGGTATCAAACACGCTCGTGCTTTCTTCGCCAGCAACTGAGGCTGGTTCGCCGGATACGACCTCATCGTCGAAATCGGTACCAACTAAGTTATCAAGTTCATCGCCAGACAACGCGATGGGTTCGTCGTCCTCTTCACTGTCAGAATCAAATACGCTCGTGCTTTCTTCGCTAGCAACTGAGGCTGGTTCACCGGATACTACTTCATCGTCGAAATCGGTGCCAACTAAGTTATCAAGTTCATCGCCAGACAACGCGATGGGTTCGTCGTCCTCTTCACTCTCAGAATCAAATACTCTGGTGCTTTCTTCGCTAGCAACTGAGACTGGTTCGCCGGATACTACTTCATCGTCGAAATCGGTGCCAACTAAGTTATCAAGTTCATCGCCAGACAATGCGATAGGTTCATCGTCCTCTCCACTGTCAGAATCAAACACGCTCGTGCTTTCTTCGCTAGCAACTGAGGCTGGTTCACCGAGTACTACTTCATCGTCG
>JBCCIA010000318.1:0-7309 GCA_039028475.1 Spirochaetota bacterium
AATTTGACACACAAGGAGTGTAAGCCCATGGATAATGACAAAGAAGCGATTCTTGACAGACTTTCTATCATTGTTGATAGATTGGCCAAACCCAGTAAATATTCTGCCAAACGACGACGCAAACGTTACAAGAAGCTCGCCCAAAAGCAGATCAAATATTTACGACAATAATTGTTAAAAAAATAAAAAGATTTATGTAAAGATTGGAGTTACAGGATACATATTTTGTAACTCCTTTTTTAGAGTAAAGAAACTTACCTCAGAAAATATCTCGCAAAGAAAATGTAAACCCTTCAATAGCTTTTGACTCAATTTGCTCACCTACTTGAGCTGTCTGTTTTTTGACCATCACACCAAGTTTGTTATGATATACATCCACTGTATGTTTTTCAGGATAAATCAACCAGTATTCGGTAACATCAAATTTTCCATACAGAGCCAACTTGATTTTTTCGTCAGTATTTTTGGAACCTTTCGAAATGACCTCAACAACAAAATCAGGTGCTCCAAAAACGAACTTACCAACAATGGAAGAACGTCTTATGGAAACAAAAAGAATATCTGGCTGTACAATATTCTCTTCATCTAGATGCACATCAAGCGGAGATAAAAAAACTTCCCCAACGTCTTCCTTACCTTCTAAATATTTGCGAATTAAGAAATATAAATTTCCTGTGATCTTCTGATGACTTGAATAGGGAGATGCCATTTGTATCAACCTTCCTTCTAGCAATTGGTAAGGAGCACCCTCTGGAAGAAGGCTATAATGGTCTGCTGTATATTTTGCATCTTCAGAAATTCGAGTTAAGAAATATTCTCCGGTCTGGACATCGCGAAAAAACATCTGCTCTCCCAGCATTCGAAATAGTCTATGATCCAAAAGTGTATCAAGCGATTCAATAGGTATAAGAATTTCTTGTTTAATTTCCTTAGTTACCATAAAGACCTACAAAACAAAACACCTAAACATAAGTCAACATAAAAGAATTTTATTCACAAATATGAAATAAATTCATAGTACTACTCTTTTTCATATCCATCTTTGACAAACTCACTTTTGCGGAATAATGGAAAAATCGTCACCCCCTCTTTTTCCAGGTTCTCTAGACCACCTTCCTCTCTATCTATCAGACAAATTCCTGTTTCTACTGTTTTACCGGCCTCCCGCAAGGCTTCTACAGCTTTCAAAGTCGAAGCTCCTGTTGTAATAACATCATCAATCACCAAACAAGAAGAGACCTTTTCGACAGCTCCTTCAATACGCTTTCTAGTTCCATGTCCTTTGGTTTCTTTTCTCACCACAAGAGGATAAATTTGTAGAGAATTACGGAAGAACTCCTGTGCAACCCCGTATGCAAGTGGATCAGCTCCCAAAGTCAACCCACCTAGCGCATCGGGAAGACTTACAATGTACTTAGGTATATGAAAAGAGAATATATAACGTATACACACATCCATACGCCTAGGATACATCATGATTTCTTTACAATTGAAGTAATGATGGGATTTCTTACCCGAAGCTAATTCAAAGGCTTCAGGAGAATAACGATACACGTGTGTCTCTACCAAATCATATAATTCTTGTCTTAGAGGATTGTTTTCCATAGAAACATGATTTTCCACAGAAAATAAAAAGTCAACCAAACTCTCCTCTCTCAATACTATTAAAACTTGACGTGAAAAACCAAACAGAAAGCCTTTTCTTATGCTCTACCTATGGTTAAAAGTATTCCACATTTTCGCCTTTGTCGCATGGTTTGCAGGTACTTTCTATATCTGGCGGCTGTTTGTCTACCATACAGAAGCAAAGTCACAAGAAGTAAAAGATACACTAATGATCATGGAAAGAAAGCTCTATAAAATTATCATGCGACCAGCAATGGTAGTTACTTTAGCTTGTGGCTTTGGACTATTCAGCATACAATGGCACGCCTACTCTAAAAGGTACTGGATTTGGTTAAAGCTACTGTTAGTTGCATTGATTTTAGGACAGCACTTTCTCGCAAATTACTACCGAAGACAATTAGAAAAAGGAGAACAGTACCCCTCAAAGAAGTTTCGTATGCTCAACGAATTTCCCACCTTAGTTTTACTATTCATAATCATATTAGTAGTACTAAAACCATTCTGATTACATGCGAAAGATTCCATACTGAGGATCAGGGATTTGCTTGTAGCGGCTTAAATGCAGAGCAATGCCAAGTGTCTCACGAGTCTTAACAGGATCAATGATACCATCATCCCATAGGCGAGCACTGCTATAAAGGGCTGAAGAACGCAATTCATAATCATCTAGGATCGGCTGTTGGAAAGTGGCCATTTCCTCTTCAGACATAGAAACACCTGATTTGGCCAATTGATCTAACTTGACAGTCAATAAAACATTTGCAGCCTGCTCACCACCCATCACAGAGATTTTAGCATTGGGCCACATCCAAAGAAAATTCGGCTCATAGGCGCGCCCACACATACCATAGTTGCCCGCTCCATACGAACCACCGATAACAACGGTAAATTTAGGTACTACAGCAGTAGAGACAGCATGCACCATTTTAGCACCATCTTTGGCAATGCCTTCGTTCTCATATTTTTTACCCACCATAAAACCTGTAATATTTTGTAAAAACAAAAGGGGGATTTTACGAGCATTGCAAAGCTCAATAAAGTGAGTAACTTTCAAAGCACTCTCAGAAAATAAAACCCCATTGTTAGCAATGATACCTACAGGGTTACCATAAATGCGAGCAAAACCAGTAACAATCGTCTCTGCATATAATTTTTTAAACTCTTGGAAATCAGAAGCATCCACAAGCCTTACAATAATTTCTCGAACATCATAAGGTTTGCGAATATCCTTGTTGATGATACCATACAATTCTTCTATAGGATATAAGGGGGGTGCAAAATGCTCGACTTGTTTGGGAATAGCAAAATTTAAATTGCGAATAATATCTCTAGTGATAGCTAAGGCATGTTCATCATCTTCAGCCAAATGATCGACAACACCAGAAGTCTTTGCATGAACATCACCCCCTCCCAATTCTTCCGCAGTAACAACTTCTCCTGTAGCAGCTTTGACGAGTGGCGGACCTCCCAAAAAGATTGTTCCCTTACCACGTACAATGATAGACTCATCCGACATAGCTGGGATATAAGCCCCACCAGCTGTACAGCTTCCCATGACAACAGCAATTTGTGGAATTTGCTGGGCAGACATTTTCGCTTGGTTATAAAAGATCTTACCAAAATGATTCTTATCAGGAAAAACCTCGTCTTGCATAGGCAAAAAAGCTCCACCTGAATCCACAAGATAAATGCATGGTAAGTTATGTATTTCTGCAATTTCTTGGGCACGCAGATGCTTTTTTACTGTAAGTGGGTAATATGCACCACCTTTAACAGTCGCATCATTGGCTACAATCACACAAGCGACTCTAGAAACCTGACCAATGCCTGCTACAATTCCTGCACAAGGTACAGTGTCAGGATAAACACCTTCAGCTGCAAAAGGAGCAATTTCCAAGAAAAAAGAATCTTTATCTAACAATGCATGAATACGTTCACGTGCGGTTAATTTGCCCCTCGCTTTATGTCTATCCGTATACTTTACGCCACCACCTCGGCAAATTTTAGAGTACAACTCTTGTAAAACAAACGTCTTCTCCTGCAAGTCTCTTGCATTTTCTTTAAAAGCCTTTGAGGAAGGAGAAATATTTGATTTGAAAACTTCCATTTATTCACTTTTTTGGGAAAACTTACTTACCAAAATCGAAATTTTTTCCGCGCAAAGTTCAGGAGACTCTTCCATCAAGAAGTGCTTTCCTGGAATGAAGTTTCCATAGCTCAAACGCATCTTTTGTTTGATGTACTCAGCTTCATAAGGGTTTAATAGAGGAGAAACTTCACCAGTCAAAATTTGTCTACCTCCAATCATCTTTTTCAAACCCTCTTCCATATCCTTCTGGGCGTAAATCGTTCGATCCACAAATTGGCACATTTTTGTAAAATTGATCCGCTTTTCTCCTGCAAATAAGAGCTGAAAATAATCTTTTGCAATTTCATCATCGATTTTACTTTCCGGTACAAGAAACTTACTATTATAAATTAACTTCAACATCACAGGACTAAGCATTTTAGAAAACAAGTTACCCAGCCAGCGCTTATTCAATAGATATAGTGGAAAATAAAAACGAAACTTACGAAGGTTTAAGAAAGAAGACATTACAGTAAGGGTTTTCACTTTTTCTGGAAACTCATTCAATAGCAAAAAAGCGATAGGACCACCATAATCGTGCACAACAAAGTGTACGGGTTTATCTGTGATTTCTGTCAATAGACTATGCACAAATTTAGCGAGCATACGGTGGGAATAAACTTCATGGGGGGTGTCAGAGAAGCCAATACCTGGAAGATCAGGTGCGATTACACGAAAGTTTTTAGCCAAATGTGGAATCAATTTGCGAAAAGTATAGGAAGTTGCGAAAAAACCATGTAAGAGAAGAATAACATCGCCTTCTCCCTTATCTATCAAAAATGTTTTTACACCATTTACATAGACAGTCTTACCTTGTTGAAAATGATAATCGAGGAATTCACTCATACTTACAGCTCATATATGTGTCTAATCAAGGCCTCTTCTTCGGAACGTAGTTTTTTATCTCTACGAGCCATAACCTTTTTTGTGTTGTCAATAAAGTGATCCAAGCGGTATTTTGTTTCAGAGTTGATCCAAATAAATGGCGGTGTATGGCCTGAAACTGACTGGCTCACAACATTTGCACCGACCTCTATTGTTGAACCAGTATTGATCATGCAACCAATAGAAATTTTCACAAAGTCACCGATGACAGAACCAAACTTGATTGTCTCTGTATTGAGAACTTTATCTTTTAATTTGAGTTTCACATAGCTATAATTATTTTTTAAATCACTGGTCGCAGCCATAGCGCCCAAGTTCACCCAATTGCCAACATAAGAATGACCTACAAAACCTTCGTGGTGTTTATTACTGAAATTGCCAAAGATGGAGTTTTCCACTTCCCCACCAATTTTACAGTGCTGACCAAATATACACCCTCCTGTAATACGAGCATTGTCTATAGAAGAGTTCTTACCGATGTACAAGGGGCCTTCTAAATAAGAAAAAGGAGAAATTTGTGTATCTTTATCAATTACAATAGGTCCAGTGTCGACATTCAACACTACGCCAGGATCGATTTTAACGGAAGGATGGATATGCAATCCCTTTTTCTTGCCAATGATGTATACACCATTATTCTTAGGTTTTAGTTTAGACTTCCATTTTTTGAGTTCTTTCCAGATAGAAAGGTCATCTTCGATCATTTTAAATACTTGTGAAAGCATTTCCCATGGATTCAAAGTTGGTTTTACTACAAGATCAAACTTAGTCTCTATATAGGCTTTGCAAACTGGATTGCGTGAGAGGAATGCCTTTTGGAAGTATTCATCGTTATGTTTATAGAAAAGTTCTGCATCTGGATAATTTGTAAGTAAGCGTTCTAAAGGTGTTAAGATACCATTGCGAATTTCAGAAAAGGAAAATACTTTGGTATTGACTGCTAATCCATCGGGAACGATAGTTTCATCGATCAGAATTTTTTGTATCTTTTCTTTCATAAAAACAAGAAAACCAGGTTATTTTTAACCTAGTACTATTTCAGATGCTTTTTGTAAAAGAGATTTTAAGTCTGCTTTAGATTTTGCTTCTGCAATGACTCGAACTATTGGTTCTGTATTGGAAGGACGCAGATGAATCCACTTATTTTGTAAATCTATTCGCAAACCATCACGCGTATCGAAATCGCCACTAGAAAACTGCAATTGGAAGGCCTCATACAAATGCGCAAGGTTTTGTCCTTGGATAGGAAAACTAGTTTTTTGCATGTAAATTTCAGGTAGTGTTTGCACAAGTTGATCGATTGTCTGTTTTTTCTGTGTTAAGCAATTCAATATATGAGCTATCCCAGCAAGTGCGTCCCGTCCAAAAGAGGATATTTTTGGGTCAATCACACCACCATTGCCTTCACCACCGAAAAATGCTTTTTTCTCCTGCATCATTTTTACTACATTTGCTTCTCCAACTTTTGAACGAAGTAAATCCTTACCATATCTGTCTAAAACGGTTTGTAATAGAAAACTGGTAGATAGATTGATAACAGCAAATTTTTTCCGTATAGGTTGCAATAAAGGTGAATGAATTGCTATGGGTAAAGTATACTCTTCCGAGAGAGCGCCACTTGTAGGAGTCAACACGACCAAACGATCTGCATCTGGATCCAATGCAAAACCTATATCTGCATCGGAATCACGCATCAATTTCGAAGTCTTTTTTAAAGAGGCAAGGGTAGGTTCGGGGGGACGGGGAAACTTGCCATTTGGCTGGCAATGTATTTCTATCACCTTACAACCCAATTGCTTTAATAAACGCGGCACAATAAAGCTACCACCGCCATTTACCGCATCAACAAGAACGGTATATTTCTTCTTGCGAATAGCTGAGGCATTGACTTGCTTCAAAATAGATTCAATGTGCAAAACCTCAAACTCTTCTCCAGAAGAAAACTTGGACTTAGGTGCATAAGTAGCTTTTGGCAATTCCTTTGTCAAAGCCTCCCGAAAAGCATCAATTTCTTTTTGTTGGAAGAAAAAACCCTTTTTACCAATAAATTTCAACGCATTCCATTCAACAGGGTTATGAGAAGCACTTAGCATAATGCCACCAGCACTCTTTGTCTCTTGGATGACAGATTTTACAGTAGGTGTACTGGTAATTCCTAAACCTCTGGCTTAACTCGAGGCAAGCAACCTAGACCACTTCTTTAGAGGGCATCCTCGCTCGCCCTTACCATGATAAACCATGCTAAGGCCCCCTTACGAATATAGTTTAATCCCTATTTTAACTGAACAGATCGCCAGCTAGCGACTGGTACTGTTACTTGCCCTTGTACCACGTAACACGACCGCACTACGCTCGCCTTCAAGCGTCAGGGTCAGGGTGGGCCACTTAATCTGAAGCGCGTGCTACACCAGCCACTACGTGCCCAAAACCAACTCATTGGACGTTTTGGGCAGTACATAAAACTTAACCCTTAAGGTGAGCTCCTTGGTGAATTTCATAGGTAGATACACGACCTCACACACAACGGTATGGCTGCTGTCAGCTAACATGACAGTAAGGTCGCTCGCCAAGCTGGTGCACAGCTAAGCTCTTCATACAGTGCAGGTAGCTATGAAATTGTGGGTAGCTCCACTATCTACCAACGCTGTAATATCTACACCACACACAGAA
>JBCCIA010000319.1:0-7287 GCA_039028475.1 Spirochaetota bacterium
AGGTATCCTTGGGGGGAAGACTTACTTATTTTTGATAAGTATTTTAAAATTTAACCCAATATATGTGTGGTAAAGTTTAAACAAGAATGGGTGGCAAGGTACTTTAAGAATGGGTGGCAACGTATTTCCAGAATATCCACTGGGTAGTTTCCCCGCCAAATCTTTTCAAATAAAGAGCTTCTTTGTGTAGATGATTTGCTTTTAAATGTCTTCTTGCTAATAACGCAACAGCTCTTTTTTCTATCAACCTCGGGAAATATTTCATATAGATATTTCGTATTAGTATTCCGATATTTCAGGGCAAATTTTTGTTTTATATATTTTTCTCTTATTGTAAAGGCGGTCGATCAACACTTCCATTCTGTCGAGCAGGGCTTTGTAATCGCTTTCATCGATTGGTTTCATAGGTAATACCTCTTTCTTGTAAGTTATGGGTAACCTATGGTACAAAAGACTTGACCGTGTACGGAGAGTACACAGAGTTTTCTTGCACCATAGGTGTAGATTCTCAGTCTGGACTAAGTTTCGCGGCTCTGACCAGGCTGAGAGCTTTTTTACATAAGTACATTTTTACTATTGATGTACTTAGATAGTATGATAAAAGGGTGAAAAATTGTCTACTGTTTTTTTGAACGGTGGAATTACTCATTCACTCACCTGAATTTTTAATATCCAAAAAAAGATTGACAGACTAAACATATATACTGTAATCTGTTCTCCTGGATGGAATCATGCTAGAAGAACAAGATTTTTTAAACACGTTGCAACAATTGCCTATAACGGCACAAAGAGAGATGTACCACGCCACCGAGTTGGCGTAGTATGAAACAGTATACGCAAATTTCTCGGTTTTACTGCATGATTTTTCCACGGAAATGACTTTCTCGGAGAACACTCAGGATAGCTCTACTATTGACTATGAACAAATCATGGTTTATTTTTCTGACCTGGAAGAAGGGGAACAGAAGAGAATATTGCGCTTGCTTCGATTCTTACAAGTCAAGTATTCGAATAGTGGCGAACAGTTCAAAACATACTGTGGAGCAAATGGAAAGTTTACCCTTTCTAACGAAAATAGAACAGAGTTAAAAAATCGCATCCAAGAAATCACCCAAAACCCAGAAATAAGTGTTTCAGGAGCTGATGTTCTCAAAGAAATAGAGGTGATGCTTGGAAGAAAAATACAAATTTCACCCTAAAGCTGAAAATGAGTTTTCTATTATTTGTCATCTCGATAAGCAGAATTAAGATTAAATTTTGAAATAAGGAATTGTTCCTGCTACTCGATGAGCAAGATTTATTGTAATTTAGAAATCAGAGTAAAACCCGGACGTTGAGTGAAATGTATTGCAACTGCAATAAATTTAGTATCGAAACGCCGGACGCCCTAGGCAATCAACTTCAACAACACCATCCGCGTAAAAACACCGATCGGATTCATAATGCCAATATCGCGGAAGTAAATTGTCCCATCGCTATGCACATACAGCGTTGTTGGAAAGGCACTGATACCCCAGTCTTGCATATTTTTATCGGAAGTCACAAAGACAGGGTAGGGGATGGTATGTTTTTTGATGAAAGAAGTAATTTTTGCAGTTTTGCTGGGACCGTGTTCTATAGAGATGAATTCGATGCCGAGTAGTCCGTTGAGGGTCTCGTAGACTTTTTTGACAATTGGCAAGTTGGTGCGACAGATACCACACCAGGTAGCCCAGATATACACAACAGTCGGTTTATTGGCTGCGAGTTGTTTATAAGAGATATCTTTTTGGATGGGACGTATGCCAGAAAAGTCGGCTTTGCTGCTGCCAACGCTTCCCAGAGCCGAAAATCCTACCGTCACGCAGAGGATAACGATTCCCCAAAGGAGGTAGTTGCCTAATTTTTTCAAAGATGCGGAGTAGGTCTAGTGCTGTTGCAGTTGCTTCAGTCTTGCCATAGGGTCGATGATCTGGGTGATTTGCACGGCGTAATAGTCGTCTAAAATGATGAGCCTGCCCTTACCAATTAGCTTGCCATTGGCCAAGATGTCGAGTTCTTCGCCGACGTTTTTATCCAATTCGACAATCGCTCCTTCGGAAAGGAGAAGAACATCACGGATATGTTTGTGTGTTCTGCCTAGCTCAATGGTCAGGGACATGGTGACATCCATGAGCAGGTTGAGGTTTGCGGTGTTGCTAGAGGAAGAGGAACTGGACTTAGTCGACTTGGGAGGTGCAGGAGTTGAGCTTGGCCCAAGGGCAGCTGCAACAGCGTCACTGGAAGGCTCGTTCATTCCACCACCCAGTAAAGAGTCAAGGTCGTTTAGATCCGATGCAGAAACGTCACCACCACCGCCACCAGTTTCACCAGTAAGACCGGCAAACATATCATCAGCTGCAGCGTCTCCACCGCCGCCCCCACCTTCATCGCCACCTACAGCTCCGCTTTCTAGTAATGCATCAATGTCTTCTTGTGATAAGGAACCTTCGCCCATAGTCGTACATCTCTCTATTATAAAAAATTCCTATTTCTTTTTCCAGGTGAAAACAAGAAATAGTTTTACTTCTAACTGCGTGCTGAATTAATAACACTCAGCTAGAGTCACCACCAATCTCTACCCACTATATCGGCAAAAAAATAAATAATCTAAGTATAATTTTCTATGGCCACAAAATTGAAAAAAGACGAAAAGCCTACAGCAAGACCCCATGCGATTGACTTTGTAACCGCTAAAGAAATCATTTTGAAAGAGTTGTCATCTATCCCTGTAGGGAATGATAAAAAAACTGCCCTGCCAGAGATCTTTCCCGAAAAGGACGAAGTCAAGGTGCAGTTTTACGTCGAACAGATCTCTCGCTCCTTGCTGGTGGAGTCCATTCAACTACTGAAAAATTATCTGGAAAATATTCGTATCCACACCTTTGAGTCGGGATTTTATAGCTTCCAGGCTCTGAATGAAAATATCTATGATACCAAGGAATTACTAGACAACATCCGCTTTCGTTTTATCAACGCCCGTACAGAGAATAAAGTGGAGATTTCAAAAAAGGGCGATTATACCCGCAATGAAATCTTTGCCATTATCGCTATTTTCAAGTTATTGCGGGAAAGCCATACACAGAAGTTAAAAAACCCCAAACAACTCTTGCAAAAGCTGGGAGTTTCGGTGTTTGACCCTGCCGAAGCCAAAAAGAAAGGCCAGTCGGTAGGCTTTGAACACGTAGCTGGCTATGAAGAAGTAAAAGAAGAGATCATCGAATCTATAACTATGCCACTCAACCACCCGGAAATGTACGACGAGGTATCGCGTTTGACCAAGAAATTTCCTGGAAAAAATCGTCCTAGAGCTGTTTTGTTTGAGGGGGAACCTGGGGTAGGAAAAACAACTATGGCGCGGATTGTCTCCTGTTTGGCAAAAATTCCTATGATTTATGTTCCCATTGAGTCTATTATGAGTAAGTATTACGGTGAGAGTGCGCAGAATCTGGCGCAGATCTTTGATGCGGCTTCTCTATTTAGTTCTAGTATTATTTTCTTGGATGAAATTGATTCTCTTGCCGGGAACCGCGATGAAGGTATGATAGAGGCAACCCGCAAGATCCTCTCTGTCTTACTACGCAAACTGGATGGTTTTGAAGGAAATCCTAAATCCCTTACGATAGGAGCTACCAATCGCAAGCAGGATCTGGATAGAGCCTTGGTTTCGCGTTTTGACAAATCCATCTACTTTCCTATGCCAAACCTATTAGAGAGAGCTGCTATTTTGGGCAACTATGCAATACACCTAGAGGATGAGGAAAAAAAAGCAATCTCGGCCTACCTGGACGGAATGTCGGGTAGAAACATCAAAGATTATTGCGATCATGTGGAAAGAAAGTGGGCCACTAAGATTTTGCAAGAAAAACGTGAATTGGAACCACCACCTTTTGCCCTTTATGAAACAACGGCTAAAATACTGATGAAGGGCTGAAAGGTTTGTTTTTGGTAAACTTTCCCCAAGAATTACCGAATGTAAAAAAGATAAGATAATGCTTTACATATTCACGTTATTTTAAATAGTATCTTATTCAAAAAAACCGCTATTGAATCCGAGGATGATTAATATATGAGACTGATTACAACCATCTTTCTATTTTTATTTACTATAGGTATTTCAGCAGAGGAAATTACCTCCAATGAAGGTACCGGGCAGGTAGCTACTGGCGAAGCAAAATTGCAAAAGGCAGCTTCTATTGAACAGACCGAAGGTAAGCTCGATCAAATCATCAAAGAGATGAACGATCGCTTGAAAAAGCATACCAAACTATTTCGTATGAAAGTAGTGAAGCAACCACACAAAACCTTCATCTATAAAGGAAAGGCAGAAGGAGACAAGTGTGTTATTAGTGAAAAGCCCGAAGATCAACTTTCTTCTTCTAATGACTGCTTAAAGCTTGAAGTTTTCGATTTCCTAGGTGTAGAAGACGGAAAAGTGCATTTGAATGTAGGTGCAAGACATAAATACATCGTTCTATTCTTTGAGGGTGCCCCTTCCGAAGAAGACCCTAAAAAAGCGCAACCAATGGCAATTAAAAAGATTGTTAGCAAGATCTATGTAGACAACTTCAAGCAAGATGACATCAAGATTTCTGAAGTCGTAGACAATGAGCCGGCTGATGCAAAACACAGTAAAATTACTATCTTCTACCAACACGATGGCCTTCCTCCTGGATCTTCTAAGCAAAATCCTAGTGATAGAGGTATAGGGTTGTACAATTTGACTGATGTTGAAAACACCAAAACTAACCCAATTCGTAACACATTCAAAAAGAATTTTTACATCAAGCACTTGGATTTTTTCGATAAGCTCTTTACTTACATCTATGATTCAAATGAAAGAAATGGTAACGAAAGATACAGAGAGTCCAATAAAGTTCTTAAAAATTCTTTGAAATATTGATCCAGACTAAAACTAGTTTTAGTTTTGCGATATATTTACCCCTGTCCGCAGTGTAATACAGAGCTAAGGTTTCCTCTTGATAGGGGAACCTTAGTTATCAAATGTCCCACCTGTTCGCATACTTTTATAGTAGATCCAGACAACACTGAGCTATTCGAAAAAGGACGCTTTGAGTTTCCTGGAAAGAGACTGTTTCACCAAAAGTCCACTTCCGCTAATCCAAAAGACACATTATCCTTAGGACAACGATTGGCTGGAGTGGATATCAAACGAGTCGTTACTATTGTACTATTTTCAGTACTATTTCTTTACATTCTCAAGAATTATAGTATTGGTACGAATACACCAAGAGAGACACAGCAGATAGATTCTCCTCCACAAGAGAAACAAATATCTCCTCCCGATAAGGAACCTCAATTTTCCATTTAGTACTGGATGAACTGGATTGTCTTAGAAACGCAGGAGAGGCTTAGAGGACAAGAATACCAGCTTAGCGAACGCAAATCCTTACATGTGTACGAAATACTGCGTGCTAAACAAGGAGACACCTTACAAGCTGTTTCGTTGGGTGAGGCAAAAGGCCAGTTTTTGCTATTGGAAGAGCCACAAAAAGGAAAGAAACTGCGTGGGGAATTCTTAGCAGATACAATACAACTTGCTACGAATCGTCCCCAAAACTTGCAGTTGCTAATAGCTCTGCAACGTCCCCAAACTAGTAAAAAGATTATCCAACTGGCTGCTTGTCTAGGTGTTCCGTCACTAGTGTTTTTTATAGCAAATAAATCTGAAAAGTCTTATCTAAACTCGCCCATTTGGCAAGAAGAGGCTTTACTGCACGAGAGCATCTTAGGAATGGAACAGGGAGGCAACCCTTTCCCACCAAAGATTGTCGTAGAAAAGAACAAATACCGTTTGCGAAATTACTTAAGGTCTGACTCCTATTTTTTCCAACCAGATTCCAAACTAGCATTTTTGGGTAGAGCCGAGGCCAAAAATCCTTCGCTAACCTTGGTGTTTGGCCCTGAGTCTGGCTTTGCTGCGGAGGATATAGCATTTCTCCAGGAAGAGGGCGTTCGGGGTTTGCAATTGTCTGCAAGTATTCTACGAACCGAATATGCCTTCGCCTACGCTATGTCGCAGTTAGAGCTATTGCGACAGTAGAGTCCTTTACAGGTCGTACCAGGAGTCTTGGCTCTGCACACTCGAACCACTGGAAAGTTCTCTACCTTTTTTTCCCCCTGCTTTGAGGACTAAATCTATCATATCTTGGTTCTTGGTTTCATAGGCAAAATCCAGAGCTGTTTTTTCCCGTAGAGCTGGGGAGTTGCTTTCTTTGGGAACTTGGTAGTTTACCTTGGCACCCTTTGCTAGGAGAGATTTTGTTGCTTGCAACTGTTTGCTTTTGATCGCCAGCATCAGCATAGAAATGCCATTGAGTTGCTTGTCACTCAGTATATGGTTTACATTTGCCCCTGCATTGATGATAAGCTGGATGATCTCTTGGTTTTGCGTAGAAAGAGCGAATAGGAGTACGGAGAAACCTTTGTATTTTCCTTCTGCGAGTGTATAATTGGGGTCAGAACCGGCTTCTAATAGACTTTGGATAATTCTCAGATTTTTGCCATAAACCGCAACCATCAGCGGAGTAATTCCACGGTCTTCGCCTTGTAGAACGACGTAATTGGGGTTGGCACCGCTACGTAAGGCTTTTTCTACCCCTTGTGGATCATTTTTCTTGATGGCTTCTAAGAGTTCTTTGTCTACAGTTGCCGCAGAAAGTAGCAAGGGAAGAAATAGTAAGAGGACAGTCTTTTTTATCATAATAATCTGAGTTTTCTCAGCAGAATCGAAACTTACAAGTAATAAATTATTTTTCTTATTTGACGAGAAATGAAAATGTTTATAGTTTTGCCAGTAAATTGGAAGAATTGTTAGCAAAAAAAATAGAAGTTTGTGACTTGAATACAGTAGGTAGGAATCTTACCAAACCTGATGCATATATACAGTACAGCCATGTCCTGTCGATTGGAGACCCGGAAAGCCAAGAACCTGCGCATCTCTACCACCCCGAACGCAAGGTCTTACGTCTAGAATTTGCCGACATCAACCGCTTTGTTTCCAAATACATGGGAAATGAAACCGAATCTCCCGATCTTCCACAGAAAGTCCAAGTGGAACAAGCAATTGCATTTTTGCGTGAGTTTCTTGCAGCTCCGAGTACTGGTGCTTTACTCATCCATTGTTTTGCTGGAATTTCTCGTTCTACAGCTATGGCGCTGATCGCCTGTTATTTGTTGCATGGTGACGAAGCTAAAGCACGCAAACAACTCTATACTATACGTCCACAAGCGATCCCCAACTCTTGG
>JBCCIA010000320.1:0-7277 GCA_039028475.1 Spirochaetota bacterium
CGTCTTTCCAATGCCTTATCTTTGTTATGGGCGCATTGTATTGGATATGCTGGTTTTTAGCTACTTGTTTCCAGATTTCCTGGTAGCCCTTTTTCACATATTTTGTCTGCCGATCTTCTTTTTGGTTCTTGGGGTCTAATTGCATTTCCATATCTTTTAACACTAAATCAAGAAATTTTAGTTTGTAGAGGGCTGGCACCTCTTCTGGAAAACCATACCCACAACCCGTGTCTAGAGGGATAAATGCTTCCCCTAGAGGTTCAATTTTATATTTTTTTGCGTACTCTGAGAAACTGAGTGTAAAGTCTTTCTCTATTTTGAATTCGAACCCTGGTTTGGCAAAGGGAAAGTTTCTCCCTTCTGTGCGTCCTTTTAAGTAGGCTTGTACAGTTTTTGATTTACGGATATTGGATAGAATGACACGAACATATTTTTGGTTGCTACGAGCTGGGTTTAGCTCTGTAAGTTGCGTCATAGGAGCATCTATGAGTTCGATTTGGTATTCATTGATGAGTTCTCGTACCGTTTGGTAAGCATAAGGGACCCAAACAGCTCCTAATTCTAATACTTGACCGGTTTTTTCTTCAATGACAGAGAGTACCTTTCCTCCTGGATGCTGGTTTTTTTCAAATATCGTTACGTTGTCAAATCCTTGTTTTTTCAAATAATGGGCCATAGTCAAACCAGAAGGGCCAGCTCCGATGATAGCAATTTTGAGTGATTTGTCTCTACTGTTCATAAATTATCCTTATTATAAACCGACTAGTCGGTCGGTAGTATAGATTATGGATATCTATATTAGTTTATATGTCAACTATTTTTATAAAATTCTATCGTCTAGGTTTTTGCTCTAGTTATAGAGAAAAAACTGTAATCATCTCTTGACGTGATAGGAATTTCTAGGGCAGTGTTTTCAGAGAGGGAATCAATTACTTGGTAAAAGATAGGGAAACAAAAGTATTGTTGTTAGAAGTTGCAGAAAAGCACTTCTCGGAATGCGGTTATAGCGCCGTTAGCTTGAAAGACATCGCTTCTGAAATAGGAATTGCTAAATCTACTCTATTCCACCATTTTTCATCTAAGCAGGATCTTTATCTTGCTGTAGTTGAGCAGATATTTCAAGACCTAAAAGAGCTACTTAGGGATAAAAATATGTTCTCAGAAAGCTATAATAGAGAAAGTTTTAACCACTTCTTCCGTAATTTTTTGCAATGGCTGGATGAAAATTCCAATCGAACCAAAATTATTATCCGCCTACAGTTAGAAAATTCAGAACATTCCAAAAAACTATCCAAACGTTTTTGGGTACCTATGCTAAAATACTTGGATGCTATTAGAATACAACTCAACCCTTCTCGTTCTAAAGATGCAAGAGTTGCGATTTTAGGCGTTCTCAACTCTATGATCCATTTTGTATTTAGTTTGGATTCTCATTTATTTCTCTTCCAAGATAAATCTAGGGAAGATTTGTTGTTGGCATATGAAAACCATGTTCTATTAAATGTACAACATATATTGCTCTAGATAATTTAACATTATCTAGAGAGGTTCTTTTGGAACTAGAGTTACAGTGCAGTGATTTTTACATAGCCGTGGCCAGAATTTGCGCCAGCAGTATTGGACTGACTGGAACCTGCGTTATACGAACCTCCGCCACCCCCACCAATTCCACCAGTGATATCTTCGCCAGCCCCACCACTGTACCCACCGCCACCGCCAGCACTTAGAGTTGTGGAAGGTGAGCCACCCGCACCACCTCCACCGCCAAATCCACCGTAGTGTGTACTAGTGTTAGCTGAATGCCCTTCTCCTCCAGTACCGCCATTGAGAATACCTAGAGCTGCTGTTGTGCTACCATCTGAACTTGTATTAATCGTTCCATTGCTTAGCCATCCTGCCCCGTTTGTGCCGCCGTTTCCTGAATTTCCTGGAGTTCCTAGCCCGTCGGCTCGTAAGCTACCAGTTTCTGTAGTAACACCAGCGGTTCCGGAACTGACCGAACCACCCGCACCACCACCTCCACCGGCTGCTATATACAGTGTGTTATCGGATTTTTTCCAGACAAAGGAACCGCCGCCACCACCTCTGTTACCGCCACTGGTATCGATCAAGCCGGTTTGTCCCACAAGAACTCGGATTACATCTCCTGCGGTTAGGGTAAACGTTCCAATCATTCTAGCTCCGTTTCCTCCAGTTTTGGAAGAGTTGCTTCCCCCTTGCGCACCTGTAGCTTCAATTTGGTAGCTACCAGTTGTAGGAACCGTCCACTCTTGCAGACCAGCCACAACAGTAACCAAACCAGAGAGATTGTAGCAAGAATAAGAGCTATCGACATCAGACTGAGCAGGACCTGAGCGACCCGTACTACCAGCATTGGTAAAGTAGTATACCTGACCTACCGAGAGGGTTATGGCTGTAGCAGTATTACCACCAGAATTGCTTGCTGTAACTG
Source organism: Spirochaetota bacterium (assembly GCA_039028475.1). Classification (GTDB taxonomy): domain Bacteria; phylum Spirochaetota; class Leptospiria; order Leptospirales; family Leptospiraceae; genus JBCCIA01. Next base: position 2,453 of record JBCCIA010000320.1, read on the forward strand.
TATAAGAAGTCGCTGAGGAAGTGCCAGATGGAGTTCCTGTTATACTTCCACTGCTTGTGTCAAATGTTAGGCCTGTCGGTAGGCTTGGGCTAATCGAGTAAGAACTGATAGTTCCCGTTACGGAAGGTGTTATCGTACAGGTGCTGACTCCTGATTTGAGAGCGTATTCTGTAAGTGGATAGTTAAGTCCAGAAGGAGCAGGTATTACGTCTACTATAGCAACGCTTGTGCCTATGGTCGCTTCACCATCAGCTGTTTTCACGATTACTAAAAAATAATTACCTAATGGAGCCGTTCCATTGGAAATCGTATAGGTTAGGGGGCTTCCTGTTTTTGTGAGTTCTGTAATATATGTGGACTTGGTCGAACCATCGCTGCTCCAATAGAGTACGTAAGAAGTAACGCTGGATTCATCTGTCGCAGGAGTGATTTGAATATTTCCCCCTATAGTACCGGAAGCTGTATCTGTGTCGGTAAAACTAAGACCAGCGGCGACGATTTGTGACAGATCATTTATAGCTACAGCAGAAGGAGTTGTATTTTCTCCGTTGATGTTCTTCGAATAAACCAGAATGTGTGTTGCTCCAGAGGTAAGGGTTCCTGTAGGAATGGTGTAACTGAGGTCACTGCCTGTTTTAGCAATATCTAGAAGAGCATTTCCGACCTTTGTCGTAGTACTGGAGCCGAAGTATACGGCATAAGAAGTAATATCAGATTCGTCTGCGGCTTTGCCTATGGTTAGAGTTCCCCCAATTTGGTTAGCTGTAGAATCTGTATCTGTAAAGGTCAAAGTGCCAGGTGAGTTTACAGGAACAGGAGTGTCGATTGGTGTGATGTCTGCTCCGACCTCTCCAAAGCCAGTAATTACAACAGCCAAATCTCCTGATAGAGATGTTGGTGTGGGCGGAGATTGCCCAGGTTCGATTGTCTCAGGGATTGTAAGAGAAATTTCCCCTAATTCTATGCCGTCTTTGCTGAGAATTTTAACAGAAAAAGTTCCAGGGCTGAGAGCCATCGTATAGGTTCCTGATGCGTCAGTGAAAAAGCGTGCACTGGTGTCTTTAATTTCTTTTTTAGAAAAGGTTGCCAATTCACCAGTAGAGTTTTCAGGATAAGCCAATAGGTAGCTTGCATCCGTCGCGGGTTCCGTGCTGAGTGGAAGAAAGTAAGTGAAGTTTTGTCCTGTACTGGCGAACCTACCAATGCGTTTGATCTTTTCTCCGTTATTTTTTCCCCAGTATAGGTTATAGTGTGTAATATCAGTTTCATTTTGAGCCTTGTATATGACGATAGAACCGGCGAGTGTTCCAGTGGAAGGGTCAATATCTGTAAATTCTAATTTTTCAGGAGTTTTTTCTGATACAATTGTTTCGCCACCCAAATCAATGCGTGTATCTTTAATGGCTAGTGCTGTACTAATCGAGCTACTACTAACGTTCATACTTGCTTCATTAATCGTGCTACCAGAAGAGTCTTTTAATACACCTTGTATAGAGAAAGTTGTCTGTGACGTAGTAGAAGACTCATTGGCTGCAAAAGTAAAGATCCTGGATGTATCTCCTTGGCCTTTGGAGGTAAAAGGATTACAGTTTGCAATAGATAGGATTAGGGTGATCGCTAGTAGTGTTTTTCGTTTCATTATTTTTCTTCCGTATTATATGACGACTATTTATCGGTGAATCTTGCAACTCGTATTTTTTATTGCAGTAATATAAAATTTTTTTTGTATAGCCCGTCCTAGGACAAAGAAGCTAAATTTGGAAATAAATTATTTTTGATTGTGATTTTTATTCACAAAATCTGCAAAGCTCTCCACCTCTGTTCCTGTGATTGTTCGGATATCTTCTGTAACATTTGCCAGCTCGCCTGATGCAATTGTTTTTTCTAAAAGGATTAAAAAGGGCATATGCTCTCCGGCGAGACCACGCTCTTTATAATCTTGTTCTAATTCTTCATAGGAAATTTGTTGGTAGGAGACATCCTTTCCACTGATCTCTGCTGCTAAGTTAGCAAAATCTTGTGGTGTAACTACCGATGGGCCGGTGAGGTTATAGGTTTTTCCTGTGTGCTTTTCATCGAGGAGAACTGCGGCGGCTGTACGAGCTACATCGTTACGACTGACTAGAGCTGCTCCACCAGTTGGAGTTACAGCTGTGCGATATACACCTTTTTCACTCGCAATAGTCACTTCTACTAGGTACGGTTCCATATAGAAATTGTCTCTTAGGATGGTAGCTTGTAAGCCACTTTGTTGGATATAATCTTCTGTGAGTTTGTGATCGTTGTAAATAGGTTCTTTGCCGATATCTGCGATCACTACGCTGGTATAAACGATACGTTTAACCCCCGCTTTTACCGCTGCGTCTATAACGTTCTTATGCTGTTGTACTCGCGGGCCAATTTCTGTTCCTGATATTAGCAGTAAGGTTTCTACACCTTGCAGAGATGTTGGCAATGCATCCACTTTATTGAAATCAAAGCTGCGCATGGTGACGCCTTGTTTAGCGAAATGCTCTGCTTTATGTGGTGAGCGAGCTAAGCCTATTAGAAATTTTGCATCGGTCATTGCGAGTAAGTGTTCCAAAACAAGTCCACCCAATTGGCCCGTGCTTCCTGTAACTGCAATCATATCTTTCTCCTTTTCTCTAAAAACAATAGGAAAGATTGCGGTAGAATTTCAAGGTTTAATTTTTGTAAAGGCAGGTAGTAAAATACTGTAACTCTTAGGTTCTTTTTTACTAAATGGATCTATGAAAAAACTATTACTATTTATTTTTGTGATTTCTTTAGTTTTAGGCTGTGCAAGTAAGGGGGAAACAGTAAAACCTAAGAACTATTCTAGGTTTTCGGGACCACCCCCGGATATATTGAGTGAAGAAGCTACCGACGAGGAGAAGGACGAAGAAGATAATTAGTTGAGTTGCTGTATAAATATTTACAAGCTCCTATGCAAATAAGAGCTTGTGCGAAGGCTTTATGGTGCTTCGTCACTACCCTCATCTTGTTTGTATAGACCGCTAGCACCACCCCATTGGACTTTCAATTGGCCATCGGCTTGTTTGCCAATCGTTACAGGTTTTACATCAGCATCGGCACAGGTTACTTTAAGATCCTCTCCCGTTTTTTCTATTTTTGCAGCTTTGCATTCGATCCCTGTGGCATACTTACCTTCTTCTATAAGTTTTTTCTTGTTGGTATCATTAAGTATGGAATCTCTGAAATCAAAGTCTCCGGTAGTATTTGTAGTGCTGACTGCTTCTTTGCTAATCCAAATTCCATCTGTACTTTCCTCCTTATCTGCTTTGACCCAATTGCCATGCAGGTTTTGCGGGACTTCTACTGTTGCGCTGGCTTCTGGTTTGCTTTCCGGCTTAGTTTCTGGTTCTGCTGTTTCAGGCTTTGGCCCGCATTGGCAGAAGAAAAAGGTGAGAACTAGGATAGAAATTATTTTGAACTTGTTTTGCATGTGATTCATGCTCCTTGCTTCGTTTGCTTTGCTGTCATATTCTATGTGGAAACTTTTTTGCCCAGAACAATGTTAAGTATGAGTAGGTGGAGCAGGGGTATTTTTATCACGCAAAAACTTTTTTAGGATGAATGTAATGATTTGATTTTATGTTTTATATAGTATCACCAATAATTTGTAATTCAAATTTTACTGTTGGTATCGAAAACAAGGTGGGTCGCCTGTTTAATTTTCAGTTGAGTTAGAAGTTTTAGGGAAGGAAAGTCCTTTCGTCTCTATCTCGCCAACCTGCTTGGGAAAGCTCTCTTGCTTTGTTTTGCAACCAAGGTTCGGCAGTACCGATGCAGCGAAGGTAGTCGCTATCGTTAAAATAGATGAGGTAGTCCAAGTTTTGGTTGGTGATATAAAAAACGTAAATAGGGCATTCTTTGAGAAACTTGGATACGATTTGGTGTTCTTGGAATGCATACACGATCGGTGTGCTCGTTTTTTCGAAGAAGAGTAAAAACTGCTGTCCTTGTAAGAACTCGTCCAACCATTTCCAAGCCTCCCTATCACGCACGGAAAATCCCTGTGATCCTACTGCTTCCCAAAACAGGGATTCATACTCTTTTCCATCGGCAAATTTTTGAGAAACTTTTTCATGCAATAGAATTGATTGCGAAACTGTCATTTCTGCAATGGTATATTCTACTGCTTGTATTGCTTCTTGTATTCCCGCTACTGCGTAATCATTCATTTCTGTTTCCTAAAAAATGGGACACAATCCACTAAGATATGTCCTACTATTTTGTCTTCTATGTAATACATCCAATTCTTGTTTTAGAGCCTGAAAAGGTTGGTAGCTCGTTCCCCGAGCGGAGTTCGATGGGAACATAGTACTGTTTTAAGACACGCTCTTAGCCATTGATTACTTGCATGAGGCAGTTAAAAAAAGATTCTTCATTTAACTCCAAAATATCGCATTGTTCCATATGGACCGATTAAATCAACTTTTCCTTTCGCTCCGATAATGATTCTACCGATTGGTTCAAATAGTATATATGTTTTTCTCCTATCAAAAATCCAAGAGTTTTGACCTTATATTTACCTAAATGATCATCATAAATCTCAGTAGTCTCATCGTATTGAGTCGCTTTGCCAGATGTAACATATTCTTGCAGCCAGCCTTGAATTTGGTTATATAAGCTAGCAAGAGAAGCTAACCATTCTTCTTTTTCTTTCTCCCAATCAATACTTTTAGAGTTGTTTTCTACTGACTTGATATATTCATCAAACTCTTGTTTGCTCATACGATTCTCATGCTAGTTAGACTATTTTTACAAAAACAGGATGTTTTTACACCAAAAAAATTTCTAC
>JBCCIA010000321.1:0-7191 GCA_039028475.1 Spirochaetota bacterium
GAGGAGTTTGATCTCACAATTCAGAAAAGATTCAATGATAGAGAGTTTTGATTATCTTAGAAATAATATTGGAAGTGATTTTTACAAAAATGTTGCTGCATAGAGAAGGGAAAATCATTCTTTAAATGTACTACTTTATTAGATTAGACCGCTATGGTTCTGTTTGGAGAGGCACAGCCAAAAATACAAAAACGGAAAATAGGTGGCAAGGACTGGTAGAAAGGTTTGCGGAGAAAAAACAATCTCTACAACAGCACCCAGACGTTGTCATAACCCATTACTCTGTCGGAGAACCAGCTATAAAAAGTGAAATAGCTCTATTTGAGGAATATGCAGGAGTTCCCCTGCCCTCTGAATTGCGTGAGTTCTATTCTTTAGCAAATGGCCTAACTCTACGCTGGGTAAACAAAACCAGCCCCTCAGGACAGGAAGAGTTAGAGAAACACCAGGGGAAAGATATCGGATATTTCACACATGACTATTTTTATCCCCCGGAATGCATAAATATCCTTCCTATTGGCCAACTCTTCACAGAACGCTGGGAAACCAATTACGACAATGGCATGGGGAAGGTAGACCTCAAGTTTTGTTTTGTCCTCGACCGTAGCAATTTTTTCAGTCGCAACCTTGGGTTTCTTTTTGCAGTTGGTGAGAGTCATCCCATATATGGTTACGATGACGATCATTTCGCCTGTTTTTATACTACGCCGCGTGTCACATTTGAAGACCACATTTATGAGAGAGTGTTGCAAAAATGGACAGAGCGAGAAATCGAAGCAACACGAGCTGAGTAGAGGTAGCTTATGGATGAAAAAACACTGCAAGAAGTATATTTTGTATTTTGGCCACTCGCCTGCTTTCTGATCTTTCAGATAAGTTTGAATACCATTCTATTAGCTTTTCCCTATGTTACAATATACAGAAAACTAGCAGGGCCATTTCTTTTTCTACTATTCTATTGGTATTGTTTTATTTATTTTTGGACGAACAGCGGTTCTTCCTTCTATGTAGATAAACAAAGTGGCGCTGTGAAAAGTTATCTAATCCTAATCTATACTGTCGGTACACTAACCACCGGCCTGTTGCAATTGCTATTTCGCCCCATCTTCTCCTGGAAACTCCGCCCATACAAAGAAACCAATGCACTCAAAGAAAGCAAAGTCCCAATCCTCTCTGGCATTTTTGGTAGCTTGTTACTCATGGCAATACCATCCCTACTACTCAATACAATCATACAAATTTCTACTACGCACCTTCTAGGTTCAATTCTGATGACTCTCGTCAGTACATTGTGGTGGTTTGTGCAAGCATGGCCTGAGAAAAAAATAAAAGACAAAAAAAAGAGAATCGAATGGGAGAAATACGTACCGAAGTATTTTAAAGACCCTATTGTTCTGCTAGGTTTATTTATAACTTTTGTGGGGGGTTGTGCATGGCTTTTGGATTTTGCAGAAAAGAGCTTCGGTCGTTACCATTATTATGAGTTATTATTCATCATCGAAATTCCCTTAGCATTCGCTGCCTGGTTTTTATTGGTTACCGGTAGTTTAATCTTTGCAACAGGAACGGTATTTTATTTTCGTAAACCTGGAGTGAATCAGTAAAAGAAACAAATGCTAGATTTTCTGAAAAATTGGTTCACGAACAAAAGCAAACAACAGAAGTACCAAGCTACTCCGATCCATTTGGATCACCAACAAAAACGGGAAATTGTTCTAAGACAATTGAAGCAAGCTCGTGTGAGCAATTCCCTATATGTATCCCAATGGGAAACAGAAACAGGACAGGCCCTACTCTTTGCAGAACGAGAGGAATTGCTAGAACTTTTACTTCTAATCAACGGAGGTTCAGGGAAAACCATTCTTGATAACCTACTACAAAGAAATGAATCACTTGCATTCTGGTTGGAAATCGTACAAGAGTACCATACCAAGCGTAAGGAAATAGGTTTTAAACTGGACGAGTTTTTATTCACCCTAATTGTTCTTACATGTAAAAAGAGCGGTGAGCCTGTTCCTGAGAGTGTAGATATTTTACTCAATCTAAACTATTCTTTTGAAGCAGAACCAGGTTTAGATGATAAGCGTCTACTAGTAGAAGATACCTTGGCAGCTTTTGCTTATTTCCCAAGCGATCGATTGCGCAAAGTAGTTAAAACAGAAATGATTAAACCAAATTGGTGGAGATATGTACCAGCAGCTATTTTTTAAGAGATGAAGATCTCAAACAGGAAGTGTTAGAGTGTGTCCAGAGAAAGGCACACTTTACACTAGACATATCTTATGACCTTTCCCTAGGTGGGGAAGCCATTCTAGATGATTTGCAAACATCTTGGAACAAAGCAAACGAACATTCTACTGCAAGAAAGATCCTATTAGTTGCCATCTTACATATCCTCTGTTCATACCTCTCACAAAACAAATTACCGCCACAACAGTATGACGAATGGATTCGATTTGATGAATTTGACGCCAAGGATATCGATGAACATGACTTTTCTTCCCAAGCCGCTCCCTTACTCTACAAGCTAATAGATGCCTTGCCTAACAAACGTCGCGAGGCAATTTTTCGTAAATGGTTGCAGCCGGATTTCCCACTTTTTCCACGTGTTTTGCCTGCCCTAAATTTAAAAGAAAATCAAAAGATCTTGTACCAAGCCTTTACACTCTTAAGTCTTCATATAGATATGGTTCGTCCTCCCTTTCGGACAGGAGTCGGTACATTTTTAACCAAAATGGCAGAGTCCCAGCAAAAAAAGAAGCTTTTGAAATTAATGGCTAAGATAATATCCGAGCATACACTTGTAGCAGAATTTTATGATATATTGAAAACCGTCCTACAAGAAGAAGATTGTAAAAAATTGATGAATCTTCTTCCCGCAAGTCAACAGAAGAATTTCAAAGAATCGCCCCTAGAGAAAATTCGACGCCTATTGAAGCATATTCCCAGTGATCTCAAAATGGTCACAATCTACTTTCTGGTGAAACAAGATGCGAAACCTGCCAGCAATGCTCTAAATCGTATCGGTGGAATACCACTTGGTTTTGACCTTACCAGTTGGCCGCGTGGAGGACAGTACGAAGGCTTTATGGAGCATATCTTTAGCATCGATGTAGGACAACTGCCTTTTTTACAACAACGTCCCGCTTACTGCGATACAAAGGCACTTGCTTTTTTTGCCAGCCATGCGATGGAATTCTACGAAGAAACGGGAGAAAATGTACAGCTCATTTCCTTGGATAGTGAAAATCTAAAACGCCAGATCAGTCGTAAGGAACTACCCGATATTCCCTTTGATTTTATGGACGATGAATCGCAAGAAAAAAGTTTTGCTATAGAATCTTTAGACGTTCCGCATATCATTTTTGCAGAGAATTGGCCTGGCTGGGCTAGCAAATTCGGTGGAAAAGCGAGACGTCCCATTGAAGAGGAAGATATTCCAGTTGAGATCCGTAGCTTTAACTCTGCACAGATCGACCGAATCCAGGATGTGTACGATGCTATCTACACATCACCAGCTTTCGCCGGTGGTGCACCACTTTGGCTACAATTTCCAGATATGGAAGCAGATGACTTTATTCTGCAATTTGATGAAAGATTCGCTAACATCAACTTGGGAGATATGGGTATTATGTATATCGGTGAAAAGAAGTGCTTTTTCCAATGCCATTGAATGCTCTTTGGATAAAGCCATAAAGGAGAAAATATGTCATCTGATCTGTATCTTGTTGCAGTAGAGAAAAAAACAAAAAATACAGTAGTGTTTCAAGTATCCATCATCCATCCAGATGCTGGGGTTAGTGACTCCAATACTTTTACCTTGCGCTTGCTATTTGATTTCGCCAATCCAAAAAGTCCTTTCGGCTCTGTTGTCGATGTAGAGGATTATTTAAATGAAGACTGGGTGCAAAAAAATGCAGCAGGCTTTATAAAATCAGTACAACAAAACACAAATAAAAAAACACCCCAACAGTATCGTTTCACAGTCGTTGTCTATGACCCTATATGGATTGAACACATACAAGTAGGCCAGAAAGAAAGAACGACTTCCTATGATTCAGGAAACGGGGACCCTTGGCGTGGAGAACCACTGCGTCCAGAAGATTTCACAATTGCGACTATCGACCCCCAAAACATATCAGATACAGAAGGTATGGTGCGATTAGGTTCGGAAATGTTTTCGGAAACCTATATCCCCAGAGATGCTCCCAAAACGATTTTACTGCCTTTTCATGGCCGTTCCAAATACCAAGTCACAAAAAACTATACAGCTAAAGATCTCAACATTTCCGTATTAAAAAAGTTACTAGGGCTACCCGTCCTTATCAACGAAGAAGATGCGGGGAGTATTGTACAGGTAAGTAAAAAAGGAGTTCTCTTGTTCCGTTGGTCTGTTGGCTACCATGGAACTCGGTGGTTCCAACGTACCGACTTCCGATCGATAGGGGTACTGCGTTTTAAGGACAGCAAATCCAAGATGATAGACAAACCTAAGTACGAGGATGAGTACCGCCATAGAGGCCAACGAGTGGAAGTAACAAACTGCAATGACAGAACGGTTGAACTCAAAATTTCTAGGCGATCTGGCCGTGTATCTATCAAAAATAAAACAGAAGCCTTAGCTTTACTCGCGACTAGTCTAGAAGAATTGAGATATATTTCCAGTTCGGTAGAAAAAACACCTCTCTATAGGCTTTTAGAGGAAGAAGAGGACCACTTTGACTATGATACAATGAAAAATTTTCATGCAGAACTCGCAGATGTTTTGGTGGAGAGTGTCGAGACCGTCGCGACAACAAAAGGTAAGGTACCACGTTTTGATTCCATGGACGACCAATCGATTATAGATTTCTTTGAGAATCCCACTTGGCCTACTCTAGTCATCCGAATTGTTGTTTATGATAAGGCTTGGATCAAATTTTTAAAAGAAGGTATAGTATTCAACGCTTCTATCTATAAGCAACCAAAAGAGAGACCTCGCCAAGACTCTCCCTGGCAGTACGGCGATAAACGAGTGTTACTCGCAAAATTAGAGGAACCCTGGTTAGGTATTAAAAGGCAGAGGCAAAATATCGAATTTTTGTATAGACAAGACAGATACGTGGGCTATCCACGTTATGTGGTTCGTAAAATTCATCTTGGTATATTAAAAACTTTTATACAAGAACCAGTTCTACTCAGTTGGGAAGGACACTATATAAAAGATCAACTTGGTTTCATACAAAGTATTACCGCCACAGTCCTTGTCTTCCAAAGCAATTATGGGGAGGTATACAAAATCAAATTAGAAAAAATCACAACGATTGGGCGTGCCTGGTTCACAGAAAGAATCAACCTCTCTAAAGGAAAAAAACTACCCAAGATAAAACGAGTAATGATTCAGAAACCTAAGTCGATAGCCATTGTCGGTTCGATGCGTTGGTTTGGCCAAAAGAATCACATGCTCTTATTGGCACTGTACGGGATTGCAATAGTAGCAATACATAAAAACCCAGATCTGCTTGTTTATGGTGAAAAACTTTCCACAAAAGAAAAAACTACCCTTACACAGCACCCACACATTTGTACAGAAGCCGAGTGGTTACAGTGGATGTTTGAGAATCCAGTAAAAAATCATATACATGAGGAAGCAAGAGTACTGAAAGACTCAGATTTGCTTTAAAAGAAAGTGAACACCCCATTAAAAAGGAATTCCTATGATCTTATTAAATAATATTCTAAAACTAGCTTTGCTTACATTTATGACTCTAAGTTGTGCTTATAGCAAAGAATCTCGGCATTTTCCACCGTACAAGATTCATAAAATCCAGTTAGATTACGCAAATGTTTATATCGTTGACTATAAGAAGAAACTATTACTGATCGATTCGGGTCGGCAGAAAGATTTTAAAAAATTTAAAGAGTACTTACACGATCTGAATTACCAACTAAAAGACATCCAATTAGTCATTCTTACCCACGGACACGAAGACCACGCCGGAGCCGGTAAGCTGTTTCAAGAAGAAGGAATCCCTATTATAGCTGGGTTGGCAGATAAGCCATTACTTAACCAAGGAAAAAACAATACCCTCTGCCCTACCAGCCAACTAGCGAAATATATGATTTCTGATTTCCAAAAAGCTAGCTTTTCTCCCTATGAGGCGAACCTATACATTAGCTCGAATAAATCTTTAGAACTTTTAGATAAATTTGGTTTTCCTATCATTGTGTACCATGTCGGAAACCACACACCTGGTAGTCTGGTCGTAGAAATACCTTCTGCAAAAGTTATGTTTTTAGGAGACCTCGCTCGGGGAGATGGCCCATTTCATTCGCAAACAGGAGAAATCCATTTCTACCTATGCGATTTACACGAAAACCAAGAGAAACTGACAAAATTACTTTCCTCTAGTATGGCAGAAACCTTTTATACAGGCCACTTTGGCCCTATCAACCGCAGAGAAGTGCAAGCTGTTATTAAAAAGTTGGAAGCAAGAAAAAAGTAGTAAAGTAGGAGAAACAAGGAGTCGTACATTTTATCAATCTGCAATGGGAAACGTCACCCTCTTCCAATCAAAAAAATTATACTGTGTTTACAAGACTGGACAAAGCTAGATAAGGGTCACTTATAGTTTATAATAGGAACATTTTTTAAATATATGCAAGAAAAACAATTTACGATAACCTCGATGCCCGCATCACGACCAGCTCATTACTACCTAGGCTATGACGATAGTAGTGTTTTTATTGATTTTGATAACGAGGGTGACAATTTGATCGTTCTCAAAAGAATTTCATTCGATGGCTATGGATGTTGCAATCCTCCCAAGAAACCAATCCCTATGAATGAAAAGGATTCGATAGATTTTAAAAAAATCTGCACGAACCAACTCGATGATCCAACAAAGCTACGAGAAATTATTTTGAGAACAATAAAGCAGAACCAAGAGTTGCTTTGGAAAGATGCATTGTTAGAATATGGACTATTATAAGAGCCTGTCTTAAAACAAAGCTGTAAGAGTCCGTTTTAAAACAAAACTACAGACTCTTAGCTTTTAGAGACATCATTTAGTGCTCATAGCAGCCTCCAGTTGTATTCAGTGCACAAGACAACTTATTTTCCTACTGTGGAGACCAGGCTGTCCTGAAATTCCGAAATTCAGATTTTAGATTTTTTAGAACCCTTAGTACATTAGGATCAAGAAATCTCAC
>JBCCIA010000322.1:0-7169 GCA_039028475.1 Spirochaetota bacterium
AAGCATTTCGTGGAAATTCCACCGAAGTGTTGCTTCCATCCAAAGACTTTCCTTAGCAGCAAAAACACCAGACCTAGCTGGTTTTGCAACGGAAGCAGAACTATATAGCAAATATTCCAATCGCTTCACACGTAATCTACAATCCTTATTTTTGCATTCTAACTTTGCCAATCCAAATAGAGAACATATTTCTTTAAAACCTAAGCGAAAAATTATCTTTCCTGGAGGAGTACCAATTCGTTTTTTCCTTTGGGTCTACTCCAATGGCTATGATCTAAACTTGCGTGCCCACCTATGGCAAAAAAAGTCTGGCAAATTGTTGGTTTCTTTGGGAAAGCTGGATCACTTCGGTTGGAAACGCTTTGAAATTACCATCCCCTTGCAAAAAAAGCACCGGTTGCTCTATGAGAAGCGTAGATTTCCTATTGAACTCACTGGACTTTCCCTAAAACCAGGCTCTTCATTGCAAAAAGGAGATTTTTTCCTTTATTTTGACCAAATGGCTGTCTTACTAGAAAATGGTATGGAGTATCCGGGTTCCGAAATTAGAGATACTTGGAAAGGAAATTAAGCATGGAAGAAAATACGGAAACCCTACAGGAAAGCGATTTAGAAGCCCATGAAATCATAGATACTATCAATACCTGGATCGAATCCTCCAACGATGAAAAACTTCTAGAATACCTGCAAGACTTACACCCTGCCGATGTAGCGGAAACAATGACTGCCTTAGATAAGGAAGACAACGCTATCTATCTATTCCGTTTGTGCGAACCTCTCAAGCAGGGGCAGATCATTGTAGAACTAAATGAGGATATTCTGGCAGAACTCATTGAAAGTTTGAACCTAAAAGAGATTTCTCTACTCTCTACCGATATGGAATCAGACGATTTGACATACCTATTGTCGGAGATTCCTCAAGAGAAAGCAGAACATATTCTCAATAGCATTGATTCGGAAGAATCCTCGAAAATCCGTAGCCAACTACAGTATGAAGAAAATACAGCGGGTCGTTTGATGTCGACGGAATTTGTTGTGGTACGCGAAAACGAAAGCGTCCGCAAGGGTATTTACAATTTACGCAAAATCTCCAAAAGAGACCACAAGGTTTACATAATGTATGTGGTCAATACACAGGACGTTGTTACAGGCTATGTAAGTCTAAAAGACCTATTTTTTGCCAAAGATAAAACCAAGATCCACGAAATTATGAACTCTGAGATCAAAACTGTTCAGTACGATATGGATCAAGAAGAGGTAGCACGTTTCTTTCAAAAATACGACTATATCTCTGCTGCTGTTGTAGATGAGAATGGTGTTATGCTTGGTAGAATCACGGTAGACGATGTTTTGGACATTGTTGAGGAAGAAGCCTCTGAAGATATTTTACGCATGGCTGGCCTGAGCGAAGACGAAAAGTTCTACACTCCTATCTTTGAAACGGTAAAAAGTCGTATTCCTTGGCTGCATATTAACCTAATAACAGCAGTTTTGGCTTCTTCGGTGGTGACATTTTTTGAAAGCACCATCGATCGTGCGGTTGTACTCGCATCTCTTATGCCCATCGTAGCAGGTATGGGTGGCAATGCTGGAACCCAAGCGATTACCATAGTTGTGCGTAACATAGCAATCGGCGAGCTGAGCGAAAGGCAGTGGAAACAGGCAATTTCCCGAGAGCTTATCATTGGTCTACTCAACGGGGTAATTTTGGGATGTGTAACGGCTGCGTTTGTCTTTATCTTCAAACAGAAACTGGTTCTTTCGCTAGTGATTGGTTCAGCGATGTTGATAAACCTGATTGTAGCTGGTCTCGTCGGCTCAGGAATTCCCCTTTTACTCAAGTATTTGGGTATCGACCCGGCCATTGCCTCTTCCATTTTTGTAACTACCTTTACCGACATTTTCGGCTTTTTTTGTTTTCTCGGTTTAGCATCGCTCTTCGTGGAATATTTATGAAGCAAAGAAGCTTTTTCAGCCTAAGCTAACAAAGATCTATCTCTAGCTTGACGAAACTCCCGCAAAAATTTAGGTATTCTAGCTATAGCAAAGAGGAAAAAAATGAAAACTTATACTATTTTGCCGTTGGTTTTACTTACGAGTTTGGTAATCCAATGTGCTACCAATTCAAACGCTCATAAAAACCAAAAACCTGTTGTCGATAAAGCCAAAATTGTAGAAAATCCAGCCGGAAAAAACAAAAAGGTCATGGATGAACACGGTAAATTTGTTGACTTGACCACAGATGATCCTGAGTTTTTCCGAGCCAAATCCAAAGACAGACTGGAAGCCTTTCGTGTGATCATCTCCAGTGACTCTTATAAGCTACGACAGATACGTTTTACCGACCATTTCAAAAGAACACCAGACAAAGGGGGAGATGATTTGATGAAGGAAGAAATCAAACAGTACGATCTAACCAATTACAAGGACGATGGTACGGTTGATATCAAACTCAGTCCGTATACGGGAAAATTGGAGAATGTAAAGTTTTATACCAGAGTACCACGCATCAACCAAATAGCAAATATCATCCAAAATGATGCAACCCGTTGGATTTTAGAACACGCCAGAAAAGACGACCCTTCCATTCTCCACTATAGAATCAACTACCAGGTAATTCTACAGAAGAAAGCGAGTCGTAAAGAGGTTATCAAAGTTATCAAAAAACGTTAGTCTAGAGGTGCAATGATTTTATAATATGATCCTGCAAAGCATCAGAGCCTTCCCGCCAATTTGCAGCCCAATCATTGCTCCCTTCTGAACCTACATAGTTGGTAATATAATAAAAAGCTGTGAAAGGAACAGAAAACTTGTAAGCAATATACGCCAAACCAAAGGCCTCCATATTTTCCACACCAACGTCAAATAGGTAGTCAATGCACTCTGGCAGTTGTAGATCGACAAGGGTGATATAATTTAGAGAGTTTGTTCCAGAATTCACACAGGGTGCAAATAACTCGACAAGTTCAGGGTCTTTTTGCGTTATGATGTTGCGGTTAAGCTTAGAAGGCACTTTAGCCATTGCCTTAATTTCAGCTACCTCTCGATAAAAAAAAGCATTCGAACAGACAAAATCACCAATACTCAGTTCACTGTGCGGGTAGGCTCCAGCAGAACCAGTAAAGATAACAGAACGAATATTACGGTTGCGCAACAAATGCGACATGAGATTGAACATAGAATCATACGAACCGATCCCAGAATTCAGTACATTTATATTCTTGTACTTGGAAAATTTATCTATTTCCCCTTCAAAGGCACCACAGATGAGAAGCGAAGCTGGATCTACCATTCTATTTTTGTTTCTTGTAACAATTGGAAAAACACAAGTAGAATTATAGGCATCATGTAAATTTTAACCCTTTGGTTTCTTCCATACCTAGCATAAGATTGATATTTTGTAAGGCTTGTCCAGCAGCTCCCTTTTGCAAATTATCCAAAGCAGAAACGATAACCATTGTATCGCCCTCTACTCGCAAAGATAGGTCCAAGAAGTTGGTATTTTGCACATGATCCAAACGAATTTCTTCTGGTGTATCGTAAAAACGCACGAAAGGCTCAGCATCGCACCTTTGACGGATTTTTTGCAGATCTGAACCGGTAATATCTCTGGCAAATTGTAAAACAAAGGTCGAAAGAATTCCCCGGTAGAGCGGCAATAAATGCGGAGTAAATACTAAACCTAAAAACTCTCTTTGCATGCCTACTCTAGAATACTCTAGCATTTCTGGATAGTGTTGGTGTTTCAATATCTTATAGGCACGAAAGTTTTCATAAACTCCATTAAAACTAAACCCAGCATCTTCTGTTCTACCACCCGCACCGCTAACACCTGATTTGGAGTCTACCACAACTTTCGCCTTTAACTCTTCTCGCAACTCTCCCAAAAGATACAATGGTAAAATCACAGAAGTAGCGTAACAACCAGGATTAGAAACAAAGCGTGCCCCCTGCAAATCCTTGCGAAACAATTCAGGCATACCAAAAACCACCTGTTCCATCAAGAAAAAAGAGGTATGTTGCAAAGAATAGTATTTGGTAAATTGTTCCTCATCATGCAAACGATACGCACCTGATAAGTCTAAGACACGGTGGCCTTTTTGTAAAAGCTCAGGAACCATATCTAGAGCGGCTTGGTTGGGAACTGCTAAAACGACTAAGGCTTCAGGAGGAATTTCCGCTGAGTGGGTCTGGAAGGTAAGATTTGTTTTACTCAAAAGACCTGGAAAGGCTTCTGAGAGGGTCTTTCCTGCCAATTTATCACTCGTAATATGAACAAGCTCTAATCCATCGTGGTTTACCAGCAAACGGATGAACTCCTGCCCTGTTAACCCTCCTGCTCCAATAATAGCGATTTGTTTCATATACCCCCAAAAAAACCGGGCGTAACAATAACGCCCGGACTCAATAGTTTCTAAAAAGAAAGCCTAAACTTAACCGACAGCTTCTATATTTACGACCTTATTGTCACCGCTTTTTTCTGGTTTAGAACCATCTAAAGCTGGAAGATCGTGCAAAAAGCGTATCTGCGATTCAATTTTATTAGCAATTTCTGGGTTTTCCAAGAGAAATGTTTTTACAGACTCCTTACCTTGGCCTATTCGCTCACTGCCGTAGGAGTACCAAGAACCCGCCTTAGCCATAATATCGTGCTTCACCGCAAGATCTACCAAAGAACTCTCACGATTGATGCCTTGGTTAAAAATAATATCAAACTCTGCCTGCCGGAAAGGAGGTGCACACTTATTTTTCACCACTTTTACCCGTACTCTGTTACCTATAGACTCGTCTTTGTCCTTCAAAGTTTCAATTCTACGGATGTCCATACGAACACTGCAATAAAATTTCAAGGCATTTCCACCAGTAGTTGTTTCTGGAGAACCAAACATCACACCAATTTTCATACGGATCTGATTGATAAATACCACAGTCGTACGGGAGCGAGAGATGGAACCGGTCAATTTTCGTAGAGCCTGCGACATCAAACGCGCTTGCAGCCCCATATGAGAATCTCCCATATCCCCTTCTATCTCTGCACGTGGAACCAAAGCGGCTACCGAGTCGATTACGATTATATCAATTGCATTGCTGCGTACCAAAGCTTCACAGATCTCCAGAGCTTCTTCTCCATTGTCCGGCTGGGAAACCAGTAGATCGTCGATATTTACACCCAATTTTTTGGCATAGGACGGGTCCAAAGCGTGCTCTGCATCGATAAAAGCCGCCACTCCACCCTTTTTCTGCGCCTGTGCTACAGCAGAGAGCATCAAAGTCGTTTTCCCAGAGGACTCAGGGCCAAA
This sequence comes from Spirochaetota bacterium, assembly GCA_039028475.1. Taxonomy (GTDB): domain Bacteria; phylum Spirochaetota; class Leptospiria; order Leptospirales; family Leptospiraceae; genus JBCCIA01. The sequence goes on from JBCCIA010000322.1 coordinate 5,301, forward strand.
AATTTCTACAATTCTACCCGAAGGAAGTCCGCCTATTCCCAAAGCGATGTCTAGCTCCAAAGAACCCGTTGAAATAGCTGGGATGGCATCAATCTGCTTATCGCCCCCCAAGCGCATGATGGAACCTTTGCCGAACTGCTTTTCAATTTGTGACATTGCGCTTTCAATGGCGCGGCCTTTCTCTTCATGTTTTTGTGCTGTGAGTTTGTCCTCTTTACTTTTCTTCATAGATGACTCCTAATCTTTATTCTACTAAGTACAGGTAAAAAATTGTAAACAAAGAATTGATTTTTTACAAAATTCCACCTAGAATTCTATTTTTTTTCTATATTCTACTATATCTGCAACCCAGACAAAATAGGGAAAAAGCAGACATTTTTTACAATTTCCTGAAAGCTAAATTTTTGAATACTATTTTTTTGTATTGTTTTAAAATATAAATAAAACCGCTTCTGTGTATTTGGACTTCTTGCGGTCTCTGGCATACGCATTTTCGCCGGTTAAAAACATTTTTTTCGGGTTCTCGCTATCTTGGATAAATCTACTCACTTTAAACGGTAGGTATCTCTTTCTCACAGTCTTGCCCACTTTGGTATCAACAGTTATCACCACAGATTGCCTTTTTGTAGATGTCATTTTTGCTCCAGGAATCTGGTAGGCCACTGCTACATAGCGGTTGTTTTTTAAATATGCAGCACCTACTGCATTGTATAACTCTTTTTTTCTGCCCATTGTTACTTTTTTGAAATGCTGCAAAGATTTGTATGAGTTAAATCTATAGATGCAGATATAATGAAAGCCTGATTCGGCGATAAACATAGTTTTATCCGGGGAAATAAATTGCTCCGAACCGGTCTTAGGACATTTGAGCTTTTTTACAATCCCTGCATTTTTAGGTGACCTAACATAGACCAGTGCATTGTTAATAGCTGAGTTGGTGATAAACATACTGTTCTTTTGATTTGCCCCTACTACTTTAATACTTAAAAGTTTTTCTTTTTTGCCAGTTTTGTAGAAATCGTTTCTTGTAGAGAATTCCTCCAAATACTTTTTTCTTTGTAATTGTAGGCTTTTGTGTCTTTATTCGCTAGGATGGTAATGCAGCCTCTTTCCTTGTCGTGGATTGTTTTGACCAATACTGGTTTACCATTTTCGCGGATCTTTCTACTTGTTACTGGTTTATTTCTTGCATACAACGTTTTACTTCTTCTACCATATATACTGGAAGAGACAATAAGTGAAAGGTTCCATCTGTATTCGGCAGAGAGAATTTAGTCTCTTGCAGCATGGGCAAATTGGAGTTAAAACGTAGCGCAAAAGAAAATTGTTTTTCCAATAAAAAAGAGTGTAGAGACTTCAATCTACCAGCTTTTCCTGCTTTGACTTCAACAGGAATGACTTTTGCTCCCTGAGAAACCAAATAGTCAACTTCCGCAGAAGATTGGCTCTTTTCTCTGACCCAATAGTATAGCTCTGGCTCTTCATAGCTATTGCCAGAGTACAATAGATGTTGTCCAATGAATTGTTCGCATATATTTCCTAGACTAAAAAGTTCCTCATTGCTGATGGTTATAAAATCATCATAGGAATAACCCAGCACACTATTGACGAGCCCGACATCAAGCATTAAGATTTTTTGTATTTTCTCATTCATATAGCCCCGCAATGGAACGCTATTGCCAGAAGAATGAAATACTGGGGTATAAATTTTAGCTAAGGATAATAAGTTTAATACTTTTTTGATTTCATCAGTCTTTTCACCAGGAGCAAGGTTGACATATTTTACTTTCTTACCCGTTTGTAAGGTTATGTTCTGGAATACTTTTTGTAACAGGTTTCTCTTTCCCAGTTGAGAATACTTGCTAAAAT
>JBCCIA010000323.1:0-7163 GCA_039028475.1 Spirochaetota bacterium
AAGAAAAATAGTAGAAGATTATTTAGATACTATTTTCTTGAATTCATAAAATATACAACCAAATGAAAAAGCAGTAGTATTTAGAGGTGAATCGTCTGGCAATTATTGGTTATTTGATGCGACAACACCTAATGGTATTAAAAAAGGAAAGCCTCACGAAGCTATATTTGGAATTGGTGCTTTTGCTGTATCAAAGATTGATGGTTCAATGCATTGATCATTTTATGAAAACTAATTAGTATACAAATGACAACAACTTATAGACAGGCAAGAAAGATAGCAGAAGATTATTTAGATACTGCTTTATTGGATTCTGAAAATATGACACCAGATGAAAAAGCGGTAGTATTTGAAGGTGAATCATCAGGTGATTGTTGGTTATTTGATGCAACAACACCTAATGGTATTAAAAGAGGAAAACCTACCGAAGCGATATTAGGAATTGGTGTTTTTGCGGTATCAAAGATTGATGGTTCAATGCATTGATCATTTTATGAAAACTAATTAGCATATAGATGACAATGATAACTTATAGACAAGCAAGGAAAATTGTAGAAGATTATTTAGATACTATTTTCTTGAATTCAGAAAATATGACACCAGATGAAAAAGCGGTGGTATTTGGAGGTGAATCGTCTGGTGATTATTGGTTATTTGATGCTACTACACCAGACTATATTAAAAAAGGAAAACCTCACGAAGCCATACTAGGAGTAGGGGTTTTTGGAATATCCAAGATTGATGGTTCTTTTAAAAAAAGCAATTATTATGATTAAGTGAATATTAAGCAATGAAAACAACTTATAGACAAGCAAGAAAAATAGCAGAAGATTATTTAGATACTGCTTTATCGGGGATTGGTGTTTTTGCTGTATCAAAGGTTGATGGCTCACTAAAATAATGATTTTACGGGAAATCATTATTCCTAAAAATGGTAGGCGTCTAAGGAAACTGACAAATGGAAGCTAAATACACCTATAAACAATCCAGAGCCATTGCTGAATATTATTATGATAGATATATTCTTGGCAGTGATAAACCAACGCCAAATCAAGAAGGGGTAACTTACACAGCGGATGCAGACGGTGATTATTGGATATTTTATATTACTACACAAGAAAACTTAGAACAGGAAGTTCCTATAGAAGAATTATCAGGGGTTGCTGTGATTGCAGTATCAAGAGTAGATGGTTCGATTCGAGTAGACTCTAAATAAGCCTTATATGATAATAGAACTATGATTCATAAAAACGAGTAAATAAAATGCCTATAAATTTTGAAGACGCAAAAAGAATTGCTAAAGAGCACTTAAAGAAAAAGCAAGGTGGTTCAAAGTTAGCCATCACTGAAGCAACTGAATACGAAGACCGTTGGTGTTTCATGTATAATACTAGAAAGTTTGTGGAAACAAATGATTATTTTGAATCTTTGTTGGGAAATCATCCTTTTGATGTATTCAAGAAGGATGGTGAGGTTGCTGCAAGCGAACTTGCTAAGATAGAAGGGTATGATCTCCGAGATGATCCTGAAGCGTTGGCAGCACTATTGGATGCTGCTGGCTCATACAAAAGAGATCAAGAAAAGGATTTAAACAAAGAAAGTTAGTTTGCATAAAAATTAAAATGTTTCAACACTCATCACAAAAAGCTACTCCCTCTTTTTGTGATGAGACTTGTTTTACTTTACTCTTCCAATTCCCAGCGTATACGCTTTATGATCGCGTGTGCTAGCTTGCGGTAACGGATACGGCGTTTGGGGGAATAGGTGCCGGGTTTGGCAAGTCTGTCGATGCAGACTGTGAGACGGTCTAAGAGACCTTTTAAATCGAAATCATCTGTGTGTTCAAGTTCCATTTTGGGAACCTCCTTGGTTTCAAAAAAATTTAGAGAAACCACAAGGGTACACATAAAGACTTGACGATAGATGTGCTAACGTGTAGTCTAAAGACGCACCCTTGTGGTGTGAGTCTCAGTCCGGGATCAGTTTGACGGCAGAAACCGGGCTGAGAGCTTTTCGCATAGCACCCCTTATAAAAAAGGGCATAGGGATACTATAAAAAGGAAGGAATGATTTGTCTACTATTTTTTTGACAACTGGAATAAAACAAGGAAGTTATCAATGAAAAAAAAGCGTAGTATGAAAACAAAACTGTTCCTCTTTGCCATCCTTATTCTAGGCAGTACTGGCATTTACCTGATCTTTCTAGCAAAACCAGCCAAATGTACCCAAGGCAACTGCCGCAATGGCACAGGACAACTCACCTACTCTGTACAAAAATACTACAAAGGCGAATTCAAAAACGGCAGACAACACGGATTTGGAATCTTCAAAGATGAGAAGGGCAACCGCTACGAAGGCGACTGGCAAAACGGCAAAAAGCATGGCTTTGGTACCTTCCAATATGCCCGAGGCGAGAAATACGAAGGCTTCTACTACAAAGGCAAAAAAAGCGGCCAAGGAACCTACACCTGGAATGATGGTACTAAACTCAGCGGAACCTGGAGAAATGGCGAACCAGAGGGAAAGGGAGTCGTAACTCTCTCCGGAAAACTTGAAATGCACGGCGAATATAGAGGTGGCACCATCTACAATGGAGCAGGAATCTACATCTACGACAACGACAACCGCTATGTCGGACAATGGAAAGAAGGCAAACGCCACGGGGCAGGCATCTTACTCAACAATAAAGGTAAAATACTCCAGTCAGGCATGTGGCAACAAAACAAACTCATAGAGGAGAAAACACTCAACAATGGCAACAGCAACAAAAACCAAAAACAAACTCAAAAGTAAACTCCAAGAAATGAAGAACATCATCCAACTAAAAGAAAATACAATGGATGCAATCCTTACCCAGAAAAGCTATACCCAGGTACTACTCAAATATACCTTCACCCTACTCGGCCTGTATGCCGTTCTCTACTTTCTCACCTTTCTTGCCAACTACTACGACATGCAAGCCCTCAACGAAATCCAAAGACAAAACATGCAAAAGCAAGAAACCCCTAGCCTCTTAATCTTCTTAAGCTCCCACCCGTGGAATATCAGTTTTTTCATCATGGCTTGCATGATCATCGAATGCTATATGACAGTTGCTTCATATGGCCTACTCGTAACCTTTGGCGAAAAACAGCGAAATTTTGCAATACATAGCAGGGTCTGCCTACATAGCTGCTCCTATTTTATCCTGGCCTTCTTCCCCATTCTAGTCGTCAACACATTGTTTCCCACTACCGACAAGTTGACTACCATGCAGCTGGGACTGCTCATAGGGGTATGGCTCTTTGTCTTCATGACAGCTCTTAGCTTTTCTCTACGTTCGTTCTACAAATTGAGCAAACGCTACTTGCAGTTGAACGGCAACCTGCTGGTGATCGTATGGCTACTACCAATGCTGATCTTTTCCTATTTCGCCTACAGCTCCTTGGTAAGTTAAAACTCAATGATAAATACCTAGCAGAAAATCCTATAAAGAATTATCTCCATTTGTAAAAAAAATCAAAAAAACTTTTCAAAAAAAATACTCTAATCAATGATTTGTAATTTCATCGAAAAAGCGGCCTCAATGTTAAACATAGAGCTATGAGAAAAATGAAGAACTTCAAAACAATATACCAACTTTTTCCACAGTGCTTATTCAAATTACAAGCATTCTGGCTACTATTTTCCTTTGTATTTCTCACTCTCTATCCTTCTGTGCAGATCTTTGGCAATCCGCTGGTTCCGGGTGCTCTGACCCCTGATACCCTTGATGTAGAAAGACTCGGTGAAAGCATCCGGCGAGCCAATACACAGCGGGATTTGAACACATGGAACTCCCAGGTATATGGTGAATTGGACCTTATGCAAGCCGAGTGGGAAAGCAAAGTGCAAGAACAAATCGAAGCACAAGTCATAAGTGCCTTTCACAAAGACGCGTTTGTAAACAACCCCGGCTACAAAGACTACCTACGCAAAGAGTTAGAGTCTGCCAAAGCATCAGCCTTACACGACTGGCAGGCAAACGCAGACATGATGATTCTCTTCAACCGCAACAATTATGTGAAATATATGAGTGGTCAAAATTACCAAGAACATACGGAAAACACCCAATCGAACCAACAGACTACAGAACAAGAACTGGATGAAGATGGAAAATCGTTTAACCAACTCACAGGGAAGTTAGACGAAGCTGTGAGTGGATGGAACAAAGACTTCCAAAACTCTTATGAAACCGGACTCACCAATTTCCAGAACGACCTCAATTCCATCAATGCCGACTATAAGAGCTTTACCGACCAATTGGATCAAGCAGATGCCAAATTCAAAGGAAATCTATCAGCGATTGAATCGTATGTGGAAACAGTGAAAGGTCATATCAGCGGTTCTGTAAAAGGATTGCAAGATTCTCTCAATAACAATCCAGAATTGTACAAAAACAGTGACGGTACCCTAAACACATCAGGAACACAACTCTCAGGGCTTATTACCGAGATGAACACCAGCCTGAATGACCCCAATGCCAAGTTCACCACAGTTCTCACCACTGTAGCCACTAAAATGACAGAGTATCTACGAACACAACGGAAGGCAGTGCAGGACAAAGCTGACAAGTATGCACAAGATGCGGTTTTTTCTCCTGAAATCAATAATGAGATTTCTGCATCATATAAATCTCCTATAAACAAACCTTCTTTCGACAGAGTAAAGAACATAATCAAAATGGGAAATACAGCAGACCCTGACGTATTATCTTTTATTGGTGATTATATAAAAACACAATTGAATAGCTACAATTCCTCTTATGATTCGAGAACAGGTGTAAAAAAAGATAAGTATTCTCTGCAATTAGTCAAAGGCATTGAATTGCGTGCACACTCTGGTGTAACAAACCATATTCCACACGAGTTCTTTCGTGTTGGTGGTACTTATTCTCAGGGCAACCCAGACGAGAGCTTTGATACTTACGACCGCAAGACCTACTACTGTCTTGGCGTTTATCTATGCGGTTACAGGGACTATGTAGAACAAGAAGAAGAAATTCATATCAAACTCAATGTCACTATGCAAGACAACGAAGCCGCTGAAAACCAAGTCACTTGGCAAGGTTTTGCCAACAACCTCACCAGCCAGTTCACCGAATGGCAGGACAAGATCTTACCAGCTGTGACCAATTGGGAAGTGCAGGTGAAAAACTACCAAAACTTCTACGAAGCCTGGAAGACAAAAGCTGCTAATCTACGACAAACCGCAAAAGACAACCACACCACGGCTACCAATGATTTACAGCGTTCTAAGGGCAAATGGCTGCAAGATATGGCAAATGCCAAGCGTAAGGCACAGGGTAAGTGGAACGAACTACAGGAAAAGCTAGACGAGAAACAACCCAAAGAAGCCGCGCTACTCGTGCAACAAGCACAGTCCAGTTTTCAGGGCATTGCCATTCCTACTTCTCAAACATCGCAAAACGATAAGAATGCTACAGCGGCTAACTTTTCTGCATCCCTAGCGAAATTAAAACAAAGCAGAGTACAATTTCGCCGTGTTGCAGCTCCTAAGCTGGCCAGTGCAGCCGAACTGATTGCACAAGACAAACTCAAATCCTTACCAAAAGTGAATCTGGCCAATTTAGATTTACTAGGTGCTCCCTCGGATAGGCTAGAGCAAATTGGTAACAAAAAGTTTGTCGCTAAAAAACAGTTAGTAGCGCAAAAGGGAGCTTTCCAGAAAAAACAGTTTGGTTTGCACTCGCAAGGCTTTGGTGTCAGAGGCGGCTTAGCCTCCCTAAATGAGGTGGATGGGGAGTCCTACAACATCTTCAACCACGGTTTTGAGGTGGGTAACCTAAAAGACCTCAAGTTGGAAGAGAAGTTTGGCACCACTCTCAATGGTGTGAAGCAGTACTCGTATATCTCTGCGGTGAACGAAACCATCGACACGAATGTGGATGAATACCAGCAGCAGATATTCGACCAGATCGTCAACTCCTACCGCTTCCAAGTCAAAGGTAAGTTCTATGACAAAGACGGCAATTTTGACGATTCGAAGCTAAGTGATGAGCAGAAAAAGCTCCATAGCACCGGCAAGTGTGTAGCCAATGGCGAGTTGGTTGCCGCCTGTGCCGAATTTATGGAACGCAATGAAATGTTTGAAAGTGCCCATAGGGTCGGTGATGAGATTGTTGTCAATTTCAAGATCAGCGATGGCACTGCTCATAAGGCAACAGAAGGCGAAGGTGAATACAAGGGCTACAATTCTGGCAAACAGACCCGTACCAGGCGTATCTCGCTTTCTTCGGTTGCACACATCAATGCTCCTAAGGGTAAGTCGTTATTTGACAAATGGACCAATGAAGACTATATCGCCATCAACAATAAGCTGTATGGTGAGTATGACAAAGATGGCAAAAAGGTCGAAGGTAAGGATGGCCTTATCACCAAGTTGTACCAAAACTTCAATGACGACATGCAACGATTTGGTTCGGCTTACCAGAATATGAGTGCGCTCAACCAGACCTATCTCCAACGTTTTCGCAGCAATGCCGACAGGTTGGATGCACATGAAAAGCTCATGGAAGAGTTGATGCAAGCCTATCTCACCGGTGGTATGAAGGGTTTGAAAGCCTCTGCGAAGGATATGCTCAAACGCAATATCGACCAAAAGATCAACGAAGGCTTGGCTTGGCAGTTGGGTAAATTCCAGGGCTTATCCGATGAGGAAATCGAGCAGCAAGTGGCGAGCATGTCGGATGTGATTTCCATCGTGCGCGGGCGCATGGAATCGAATCGTCTGAAGAAAAAGATCAATAGCCCGATTAACAAAATGATTAGCAGTTCGATTGCTTCTATATCCCGTATACCTATCTTTGGGCCTCCTTTGGGTATGTTAGCGAAACCTATAATCCAATTTGCTAGTGCTGCCGCCTGTGCTGCTCCTGGGATGCAAATGGCTGCTGCGGCTGGAGCTGGTGGCTGTGGAAAAGGAGTAAGCGATGCATTTGCGAAAGCAGAGAAAACCAAAAAGCGTTATACCGAATTATTGGCCAAAGAAGCGAGTATCATCAAAAGACATACTGTGAATAATATTGCAGCAGCGACCAATCTGCCCCATGATGCCTTACACAAATTTTGGGCTGGTATGGAAGGTCGTAAGTCTGCACGTCTTGCCAAACGCAATGCAGGGCC
>JBCCIA010000324.1:0-7152 GCA_039028475.1 Spirochaetota bacterium
ACAAAAAGTCCAAAAAACGTTTGATTTTGCCGCAGTTGTAACGACCGGAGTACCTTCCTTAAAACACCAAATATCCTTATTCAAAAAAAAGGAGATTTACTCTCTACCAAGACCTGATTTTTTTCAAGCGACAGTAAATTATATGATAGATGACACTGTGCTACAAAAATTATCGTAAAAAGCTAAATGGAGCTTACGATAAAAATCGAATTGATCGCTATAAGAAATACTCTAAACTGCTGAAGGAAGAAGGTTATGTAAAACCAAAAACTATTTTAGAAGTATCCTTACAAAAGCTATTATTAGAAAAGTTAGACTCTTTGAAAGCAAATGAAATTCCTACATTTTTAGAAGAACTTTTTCATTTTCAAATAGATCAAACGACAAAAGATAATTTTCAAAATATAAGACAAAACCGCAATTCAATAGCTCACGGAGACAAAAAGTTTACACCAACTTTAAATGATGTCATAAAAACGAATCAACAGCTAAAGAAGCTTTCTACAGAAATTGAAAATTATATCAATGCGAACCTCATTCCATTAAACAACTACCAAGAATAAGGAACCTCGCCAGTCAAGTGCCGATGGTCTATGCATACAATGTACAGAATATTTCCACACCTACTAGTAACATCAACCTGCTTAGGAAGTATCTTTCTCCTCTCTTGTTTACGCCCCGTTCGTGATAGCCTTATACATATAGTGTACCCCGAATATAGGACTGTGACAAAAGTACTGCGCAAATATGGTGCGAAAACAGACAAAGAGTGGAAGAAATATTTTCAAAAAGCTGGGATCGCCTACCCACCGGAAAAAATAACATTTCTCGCATTTAAAAAAGAAAGACGATTAGAAGTATGGGCTCACAATAGAAAAACTTGGAAGTACATCCGCTCCTTCCGTATTCTAGGAGCAAGTGGAAAAAGTGGCCCCAAACTTGTCGAAGGCGACAGACAAGTTCCAGAAGGTATGTATAACATTGAACTGCTAAACCCGGAAAGTAGCTCACATCTATCTATGAAACTCAATTACCCCAATAGTTTTGACCAGAAGTATGCCAAAAGAGAAAAACGCAGCAAACCAGGGGGAAATATATTCATCCATGGCCATTGGGTCTCCCGTGGTTGCCTGGCTATGGGTGACCCCAATATAGAAAAACTTTTTGTGCTGGTCGCCCGAAGTGGAAAAAACAATGTCCGGGTAATTATCGCACCACGTGATTTTCGTAGATACCGCAAAAAGTTTCGACCACATGTGTATAAAACTTGGGTCGAAGAACTCTATAAAAACATTCGCAGAGAATTAAAACCATTCTACAAAACAAAGAAATGATTCCTTATTACAAACAAATTTTCTCTTTTGCCGTTTTCCCATAGGAAAGCACTGCTATGGGTTTGCCCAATCCTTCGGAAGATTCCAAAAAGCCAAACCAACTTTTTAAGTTCTGGTGCAATTGGCCTGTATTTATAACATATTCCCATGCAGGAAACGATCTATACATCGGCCTTGCTTGGAACAAAACCTTTGTAATCGCATACCTTTTTTCTAGGTTTAACTGCTCATTTTTCTTTATTCCTAGAATATGAAGTTCTTCATTTTTTTCCTCAAAAACAAAGTATTTAGCAATATCTTCTGTAAAAAACTTTTGTTTCAAAATATACTTATAACAAACCTGTATCATCGATAAGCTAGCCAATTCATCTAAACAAGTAATGGCAAGTCCATCGATCGATTCGTTGCACTGCAAAGAATACCGCAATGCAATCAGATCCAACCAGCCAAATCGCATTTTTCCTTGCCAAGGTGTTGGCTGATTATAACTATCAGAAAGAATTGCATTGAGTTCTACATCTTCGGTGACAAAGGGACCATTTCCATGCCTAGTGGCATAACAACGAGTAATACCAATTTTTTGGCCCAGTTCCTGATTCCTTTGAGATTCTAGCAATTCTGCATTGTGAATAGTAGTATCACTAGGAGTCACATGTGGAAAAAAACCAAAGTTTTTATCCAGAAGTGTTCCTTGTGCTCCCTCGTAGATACACTCTTCGGTGAAAAAATTTGTATCTTCTAAGTACAATATATTTTCTTTGAGCAATGTATGAATTTTACGGTAGTGCTGCAGTAAGGAAAGTATGTTTATATTTTTTAGATAGGAATATTCCTCAAAAGAAGTCGCACCCAATTGCTCTGCTTGTGTTATCTTTTGCTCTAGTAGAACCCGTAACTTATAGGAAAAGCTATGAAAGTCTCTAAAGTCTGTAGCTTTGATCACTAGATTTTTCTGCTGCATATCAGAAAAAACTTCCCCTACCCCCATACCACAACTGCCATGAAGATTTTGCCTTTCACGAATTTTATTAACAAGTTGGTGGAAAGGAGTGATTACAGGACATTCAGGGTGTATAAATAATCTCTCGTATACATTGTTATACCCTTTCTGCTCCAGAACATTCTCTTCCTTATGCATTGCCAAAAAATCGACAAACATATACTGCGAAAGGTAACTTGCTTTTCCCTTTTCTAAGCTATGCGAACCAAATTGAGCAAAGCAATGCCAAGTTCCCTCAGGACTGACTACGTTGTGCGCGGCTTGTGGACCTCCGTTGTAGCGTATCACATTGTGGATAGAATGTTCACGCGAGAGAAAGTCTACAAGAGTCCCCTTGCCTTCATCACCAAACCCCAGGCCAACAGTTATTATACTAGCCATGCAACACTATAATCTAGTTGATCCACCGCCTCTTTTCTTACCAGATTTTTTCTCTGGTAAAAGTCCTTTGGTATCGACTTTTGCCATCGATTGGCTTCTTGCGAGTGCTTGTAGAGCGTTACCTGTTTGTTCGATCATTACGTTTGCGGCTTGTCTTTGTTTCATATCGACAATAAAGGTATCCAAATCATTATTGGCACCAACAATGCTCAATGCTCCTAGCATTACATCGATGATAGAATTCGCGTCTTCAATCAGCAGAATATTTTCTCGCGGAAGAACCGATGCCCACTGTTCCGTAATCACATCGTCGTGGTATTTTTGGTATTTGTCTTCTTCCTTGTCTTCTGTAGCATTTTTCCTGGGTTTTGCGGGATCAAAGTGAAATTCATGTACTAGCTGATTGCTTTGCGCTCCCGTTTCTCGATTGGGAGATGCGGTTCCTTCAAAATGATGAATTTCTCCAGCTATCTCTACTTCCACTCGGTACGGCGTAGGTTGGTGTTTGCTTTCATGAAAAGCATAGTTTTGTACGATAACTTTATAAGTGCCCTTAGGAGCCTTACCACGCGACCAGCGGATATTTTCAACAGGCTTGGTTGTCTCTCCACTGACGTTCATATCGACATCCAACCAACCTCCACAGGCTGATTGCTTGTGACTGTAGAAAATTTCTTCACCAGAGGGAGGGATTACATGTAGGTCTAGATCATTGCGATTGTTCCAGAGTAAGGAGGCACGAATATCTACATTTTTGTACTGCCCCCCCGCAGCCTCCACTCTTTGCTGGATTTCGGCATCTATATCGGCTTTCCTTTCCTCCCAAGACTTTTTGGGTAGGATCAAAAATACATTGTATTTTTCTTGGAGTTCTTTGAAAACAATTGAGGAATCAATATCTTCGTTTATGTCCCTGCCAAGGATACTTTTTACTTGAGACTTTTTGACCTTAGGGTAAAACCCTTCATCCCCAATAAAGAAAAAATACCCTTTCTGTCCCCTGCTTAAACAATCTAATTCGGAATGTCTCGCATAGTAATAAGCTGCAAGTTCATAGGATTCCTGTCCGGTACCGCCTCCACCTTCCTCTAACCAAAAATTACTCAGAACTTCATCCAACCTGTTATCCGCTTCAAACTGTCCAACCTGTAGAGGAGCACTATCTCCAGATGATGCATCACCAATAGCGGCAAAACTAATCGCTGCACCTTCCACATATCCCTTCATTTCTATCTGTCCTAGAAATGTTGGCAACTTTTCATACATGATTCGGCTGTCATTGCCCCTGGAACGAGTTACATCTAGGGCGACTACAATTGCCGTTGTGTTCATGCATTCCCTAATACTCTCATAAGGGTTCAGTACTGGATGTACTTCCCGCATGCCACTTTGGTTAGAACCAGTGGCATACCCTTCGTAGGAAAAAGCATCAGCATTATTTGCCCGAGCTTCCCTGGCAACATCAAAACTATAGTGTCCTCCACCCATGGTGATTCTCCTTTTACATTATAAATTCTACAAAACGGTGAGATCCAAAAACCTCTTTGCGCAATGCATCCAGTTCATGGTACATTTCCCATGCATCTTGTGCCCTTTGGATGGCACTTTCTTTGACAAAGAAACGGATAAACCGTTGGATTCTTTCATCCACAGAAGATGGCATTTCATTGGTTTGTATATCTCCCCCCAAAAGATAGATCATTGATTTTCCCAGAGAGAAAAGATCCGATGCGGGAATAGGTGGTTTCTTGGCTGCAACTTCTGGTGGGCTATAGTCCTCGTTGAAACATTTAAACCCCTGCCCCGTTGCTTTTGGTTTCCAAATAGAATAACACCAATCGATCAAATATACATTGTGATCTTTGGGCCGTACCATAATATGAGCCGGCTCTATGTTGCCATGGATGATCCCCTTGCTATGAACATACCCTAGCAAACTAAGGGTGCGGCGAAACATCCAAATGATATGCCTTTGCGGAACTCCCTCGGCATACTTTTCACGTATACTATAGGCATCATAACCATCAATTTGGCGAAAGATAGTCCCGAGTTGGCCATCGCTGGTTTTCAACTCATCTAGAACCGTAGGTAGGTGTTTGCTATAAATACTAGCTTCTTTCGCAAAGAACTGTAAAATATTTATCTCATTTTGAAATAGATCGTTGTCAGCCGGATCTTCCACAAGCTTGATAGCAATCTTACCAGCATCCATATCACCACCCATGACACGACCAGCGTAGACAGTCGACAAATCTCCCTGCGCCAGTGTACTATGAATGGTATACTTTCTTTTAGCTGTGACAATGGTAAAATTCGATTCCTGTGAGGTTTCATCACTATAGCCTAGCCCGTATCGACCATTTTCAATTTTGTCTAAGGCCTTCTGGTAAAATTCTTGCAGTAAGGAAAAACACTCAGAGGATAGTTCTTTCTCTTCTGCATCTTTGTACTTGTCGGGATGGGCTGATTTAGCCAAACGATAGTAAATTTCTTTTACGGCATTGGTAAGCGAAACTTTATCTTCTAGAGCAATGTCTTTCGGAATACCAAAAAGATCCTCTGAAGAAGTGGCCTGTTCCAGGGCATTGTGAAGAATAGACAATTCGTGATTCGCCATTTAGATTTTTTCCAAAGAATCTTTGATATTCGATATATTTTTTCTATCGATATCGCTGTTAATGTTTCGTAAAAACTGCATAACTTCTTTTCCTGATAGAGTTTTTCTCTCATGTAGTAAATACAATGCTAGCTTTTTTATCATATCCCAATTTTGAGATTTTTGTAAAATGTTTTTCGTACGAGCCCATAATAAGTTTTCATACAAGTCTTGTTCTTTTTGGTTGTAGGTCAGGTGCTGTAAAAGTTCTTTGATATATTCGATGTCTTTCTCCGCACCTTGGTAATTATTATAAGCATTTAGAATGGACTCAGCTACCATTCCTGACATTGCAATAAGAATAAAGCTCTCTATTCGATCTAAGAAGGTTTCTCTATCTCCAGAATCTAGTATTTTGTTGGACTTCACTAACATTCCCGATATTCCCATTCTTTCATCAGGAACGATAGAAATCTTAACGATCCGCACCTTTTGTAAAAAAGCCATAACGGCATGACCAGATTCATGGTAAGCAGTACTTGTAAGTTCTAAAAATTCCATCTATGTTTACTCTCTATGTATAGGAGGCTTTGTATCGTATAAGTCTGTAATCTATTACTGTGCAAACTCGTAAACTACGAAAAAAGCCGCTTTTTACGGAAGATTTTGCAAAAGAAAAAATAAGTGACGAAAAGTCCTAGCAACATTTTCTATCTATTACTCTAAAATTTTACTGGTGTACCATGTCGTCTGAAAATAAAACTGCTATCCTCTCTCTACCTATTATACACCTAATAGGAGTGTTACTTGCCTGGGCTGGCAGCCAATACAGCCAAAACTTTTCTGGAATGCCTATCTATGCGATCTGTATTTTTGTTGCATTTCTAGTCCAATGGCTCGTTTTCATTCCTGCCTTTCGCCTACAAACAGAGAAATTCTACGATCTTACGGGAAGTATCACCTATATCACAACTGCCTCTCTAGCACTTTTTTTAAGTAAAAACATAGACCTACGTTCCAGGCTAGTCTGGCTTCTAATAGTCATCTGGGCAGGAAGGCTAGGTTCCTTTCTATTTATGCGCATTCGCAAAGACGGCAAGGATAGGCGTTTTGATAGCATCAAAACATCATTCTTTAGGTTTCTCATGGCATGGTCCATACAAGGCTTATGGGTGTCCTTCTCCTGTGCGGCAGCTTTTGTTGCAATTACTTCTTCTCGTAGGTTGCCAATGGACGTTTGGGCCTATGCAGGACTGGGTATCTGGATAGTTGGATTTGCCATAGAAGCTATCGCAGACAAGCAAAAGAGTATCTTCAAACAGAACCCAGACAATAAGGATAAATTTATCCAGAGTGGGCTTTGGTCCTGGTCCAGACACCCGAATTACTTTGGCGAAATTTTGCTGTGGTTGGGAATAGCCGTGATTGCCTTTCCCACCTTACAAGGCTGGCAATACTTCACTTTGATTTCACCTGTATTTGTAGTTGTCCTTCTGACAAAGATCAGCGGTGTACCCATGTTAGAAGAAAAGTCTGATAAGAAGTGGGGAGGGTTAGAAGAATACGAAAACTACAAAAAGAAAACCTCTGTTTTAATTCTGCTACCACCCAAAAAAATATAGGACTTTGCTACTTTCTCCTGAGGATGCCTAAGACCCATGCATACTTGCATTGTTTAAAACAAACAAGAAAAGTAAAATTAAAACAGGAATGAAAAGTCCTATAAAAAACAAACCAGACGAGTTTTGACTGAACTTTGCCGCGAGTACTAGACATACAGTAATGACAAACAATAAAATAAAAAAACCTAACATTACAAATCTCCAAATCGTATTCTCTTC